>JAHILE010000027.1 GCA_018897155.1 Nanoarchaeota archaeon
AAATTATTCTGTGCCTGCGCGAGTCGCATCCCCGAAAAAGATTGTTTCAGGGGACGCGCGAGATACACAACTTCAAAATCCTGCTGCCAAAAATGACGATCTCGGCGACATTGAAAAAAGGCTTGAGGAGATTAGGAGGAAATTGAAGGAGTGATAAACAATTCGCGCATTATGCGAACTATTTTTTCATTATCTTTTCTAGCGAATTTTTGTGCTCAATTATGCAAAAATTTATGAATCCGTCAATGCTTCCGCTTCTTCCGGCTTCAAGAAATCCGAAGTATTCGTTTCTTTTTTTAGGGTCAAAAACAAACAAAGGAAATCCGGCTTTTAATAGAATCCATGAATGGAGCAATCGCGCCATCCTGCCGTTTCCGTCGGCAAAGGGATGTATGCTTGCAAAAACAAAATGCGCAATTGATGCAAGGACAACAGGATTTAACGGTTTCTTCGTAAAATTTATGAGCGCAGCCATGCTAAAATCAATTTCCAGTTTTGATGACGGCAGTTTTGTATTGAAGCCCGCAATTCTTTTGGTTCCGTAGTAAAACTCACCGGGACGCTCAAGAATATTCGTCATCATTATCCGGTGCATCTGCTTAATATCTTCTATATTAACATCTTTTTTGCAGATTAAGAAATCATCTCGTTCGTCTTCGCTCATTTTGAGCCATTCACCAAATTCATTGGGATCGAAAGCTTGAAAATCTTTGATTTTCATGACTCGAAGCTTTTTTATTTTATTGTCTGCGTTATCCAGCAATAAAAAAAGCTCATTTATCGCGCTTCTTGCATTCAATATTTCAGTTACTTCCCGCGGCGTCAATTTTACAGGAAAGTCGCCAAAAACCCGCTCCACATCATCTTCTGTTGCAGTATTTCCTTCTGTTACTGTGGTAGAATGCACATGAAGGCTTATTGTGGCGCTTACAAGCTTCTTTGAATGTATCTGTGGAATAGTTGATGTGTCGAATTGCCGCTCAAACGCCTTAAAAGACATGTCCAGAAATTGCGCGTAGAAAAATGTCAAGTCAGTAAGATTTGCCTTAAGCAGCATCGGCTTCTTTTTTAGGGTGGATAGAAATCCGCTTTCATCCAATACTTTGATGTATTTAAACAGCGTTGGTTTCGAAAGCCCTGTTTTGGCCATCAAATCTTTCAGTTCCAAAGAGCCGCGTTCAAAAAGCGTTTTGAATATTAGCACGGATTTTTCATCAAGCAGCGCGCGGTAGTCTTTTTCTCTCAGTTTTGCCCAATATAAAAAAGCCATGCAATCAGACACCTTTGGATTTTCGGTGTTTATTTTTGCGCCAATTACAAAGCCATCTTCCTTAAGCTCGCTAAGTTTTTTGGAAATCGCGCGCTCCGAAACGTTCTCGAATAAAATGTTTCCTTTCAAAAACCGGATTAATTCGCTTTTTTCCGGCGCCTCCATCTGCGACAGATAAAGAAGCACGTCGTATTTTGTTAATGCAGCCATATAATTTCACTTCAGTCGTTTCGCTCGTTCAAGGCTTTTTCAAGCAACGCTTGAAAAGCTTGGTACAAAGCATCATATCTTGAGCTTTGCTCAGGAATAGTAAAATATAGGGGTATTTTTGTTTATAAAGTTTCTCATTTTTACACTGTTTTTTTACTATATGAGACAATAGTAAAGAATGTGAACCGAAAATGCAGATTATATTTATCAATTCAATAGATGGCATTGGTTATTCGAGAAAAATCAGAAGGCGCGCGAATTAAAAGCGCAGGTTGAGGGTTTTGAAGTCATAAAACCGCTTTGCGACTGCGGACTAAAGTCCGCGGCTTGTTCTGGTTTTAAGCCGTTTCAAAGTCTCGCTCCGCGACTCTCGTGCGGAGTTTCAACATTTGAAAGTAATGATGCAATCATTTCTTCTCCACAGGCTTTTCGCTCCATTTTGAAAAATAAAGTATTCCCACAACGCAGATTATTGTTGTAAGGAACGCTGCAATAAGCCGGATGTTGTAAGTATCTCCAACCAGACCGAAATCAATAATCAGCTTGTCAACCGCTTCTGTTATCACATCTCGCCAGACAAGCGCGATTATGAATGCGAATGCCGCAACAATGGCACTGCCGATGTTTTTTCGAACTTCCTTGCGAAGCTTTTCGGCCTTGCCAAAGACTGCATTCACAGGAACGTCTACGATTTCCTTTTTTTCCGGTTTCGGCATAGAATATATTTGCGCAAACACCTATTTATATCAGGATAGGCTTTTAAAAATAAAAAACAATAAAATATATTCCAAGGAATGATTATTATGTCCGAAGACCAAGGAATTACAGTCAAAAAGAGAGAGAATTTCAGCGAATGGTACACGCAGGTAATCCAGAAAGCAGAGCTTGCGGACTACACGCTTGTTTCAGGATGCATGGTACTGCGGCCATGGGCTTATGCGATATGGGAAAATATCCAAAAAATTGTGGATGAGAAACTCAAAAAACTCGGGCACAAAAACGCGTATTTCCCGCTGCTGATTCCGGAATCACTCCTTACAAAAGAATCAGACCATGTAAAAGGCTTTGTTCCTGAAGTCGCGTGGGTGACGCAGGGAGGCAATGAGAAATTGGCAGAGCGCCTTGCAATCAGGCCGACCTCAGAAACAATAATGTACGCTTCTTATTCAAAATGGGTGCGCTCATGGCGCGACTTGCCCCTGCTCATAAACCAGTGGTGCAATATCGTGCGCTGGGAATTCAAGAATCCGAGGCCGTTTTTGCGCGGACGCGAATTCCTCTGGCAGGAAGGCCACACAGTGCATGCAACAAGCGAGGATGCAGACAAAGAAGTCAAGACAATTTTGCTTGAAGTCTACAAAGACCTTGCTGAAAATTCGCTTGCAATCTCGGCAGTTTACGGCAAAAAGACAGAGAACGAAAAATTTCCCGGCGCGCTTTACACAACAACATTCGAAAGCATAATGCCTGACGGCAAAGCTTTGCAGATGGGAACCTCGCACCAGCTGGGCACTAATTTCTCAAAGGCTTTTGACATCCAGTTTGTCGACAAAGACGAGAAAAAGAAATACGCATGGCAAACGTCATGGGGAATTTCGACAAGGCTCATCGGCGGAATCATAATGGTTCACGGCGACGACAAAGGGCTTGTGTTGCCTCCAAAAATTGCGCCGCTTCAAGCAGTAATTGTTCCGATACTTTTCGAAAAGACAAGAGATGAAGTGATTCTTGAAGCAGAAAAAATACAGTACTCGCTTGAAGAAGCAGGAGTCCGCTCGCATCTTGATTCGCGCGATGCGTATTCCCCGGGTTACAAGTTCAGCGAATGGGAATTAAAAGGAGTGCCCCTTCGCATCGAAATCGGACCGCGCGACTTGAAAAACGGAGAAGTTGTGCTTGCGCGCCGCGACACCGGAGAAAAAAGATCTGTAAAAATCGCAGGGCTGAAAAATGCGGTATCAATCGCGCTTGAAAGCATACAAAGCAACCTTTTAGCTCAATCAAAAAAATTCCTTGAAACGCACATCACCGAAGTCAAGGACTACGCAATATTCAAGAAAGTTGTTGAAGATGGCGGTGGTTTTGTAAATGTCGCATGGTGCGGTGACGGCAAATGCGAGGAAAAAATAAAGGAAGAAACAGGAGCAACAATGCGCGTTCTGCCGTTTGATGAAAAAGTCAAGCCAAAATCAAAGTGTTTGTATTGCGGAAAAGATGCTAAAGAAAGCATTTATGCGGCAAGAGCTTATTGAAAAAGGTTGGATTATGAAATATATTGACATCCACTGCCACCTCCAGCATGAAAAATTCACGCCTAATCGCGATGAAGTGATTAGAGAAGCCAAAGAAAAAATGGAATTTCTAATTGTTGCAGGAGCAAACCCACAGTGGAACCGTGGCGCAATAACACTATCTGAAAAGCATAACGGATTCATATATGCAGTTATCGGCTTGCAGCCGGTTGATTGCGTAAAGCATTCTGAAAATGAGTTTGCAGATGAACTTGAATTCATCCGCAAAAGCGCAAAGAAAATTGTCGGAATCGGAGAGATTGGTCTCGACTATCACTGGATAAAAGACGATAAAGAGCGCGTTCTTCAAAGAGAGCGATTTGAAAAACTGCTTAAACTGGCTGAAGAGCTGAATCTTCCTGTTGTGATTCACTCATGGGATGCTGAATCAGATGCGGTTGAAATCCTTTCAAAGCATAATTTGAAGGCAGTTGTAATGCATTGCTTCTCAGGCTCGCGGGAAGTAATGGAAAGAGCGCTTGCACGGGGATACTACATCTCGTTTTCTACTGCAATTGCATTTTCTAAATCTGCGAAGAAACTTGCGCGCGACTGCCCGCTTGAGCGAATGGTTGTAGAAACTGACGCGCCATATCTTGATCCCGAGCACAAAATCAACATGCCCTGGAACACGGAGATTGTGATAAAGAAAATTTCTGAAGCAAAGAAACTGCCTGAGGAAAGAATTCTGGAACAGATTATAAAGAATGCAAAAATGGTTTTTGGAATTTAAAATGCCAGTTAGGCATTTTAAAGCCGAGAGCGCAAGCGACCGGATTTAATTGCATTTAAAGGCGTTTTACTGAGGAAGCCAACGAAATAATTAGCGAATCATCGAAAACATAATCGAAAAGAAAAGAGGCGTCAGATAATTCGATGCTACGGCTATTGCAATGCTTCGAATCGCATCCAATCTTGTGAATGACATTATTATGTATGCGGATAATCCAAAATTAATCCCAAGAACAACCCACGAGTTTATTGCGCCTAAAAATGCCAGTAAAATAGCGATGCCAAGTTTCATAATGAGATAATTTATCGCACCGGCTTTGAAACCTGAAAACATATCGCTGCCAAGAACTCTTGCAAGAATTCCGGTAATTATGCCAAAAGCAAGCAAGTTAGCAGCGAACATCACATTTAAGACAGAGCCAAGAGTTGACGTTACAAGAGTTAGAATATCAATTATTAAAATCACCAACGTTATTCAAATGCTTCAGGTACAGCGCTTGTTGTTCCGAATACTCATTCATTAAGCATTTAGAATATTTCCTTCTCGCTTACGATGACAAAATCCCCTACAGACTTAACGGCGCTGAAAGGAATAAGATGCCTGCTCTGCTCATCCTGCTGAAGATGAAGATCTTGTGTTGCCTTTGTAGGCTCGATAAGCAAAAGATTCATAAGCTCTCCCGTATCTGCAATAAAGCTGACGTCACCAACTCTACCGAATTTCTTTCCAGCTTCGTCGCTTACGACGACTTTTCCAACAAGCTCTCTTCCGCGAACTTTTATTTCTGCCATAGAATCACTAATTTAATCGCTAACTGCTTACTTATTGCATAGTAAAGTTAATAAACCTGTGTAATAATCAGAGAAAATACATCATCACGGTAGTTATCAGCCCGCCTACAAGCGTTGCCATGAAATTTACAGAGCCGTTTGTCATAAGGTTTTCATTTTCAAGAACGCCGAGAAAACTGTCGGCAATAGAACCCATAAACCCTCCGACAAGAACCGAAAGGAAAAGCTTTAATTTAGGATAAAAAAGAATCGTCTGCTCTGCAGGAAGAAATGATGGCGCAAAAATAACTGCAAGTGTGGCTGTTATGGCTGCTCCGCCTACAGCTGCAAGTGTTCCGATAATGCTGATTGCGCCATTAGTTCCTGGCGGAACAGCTTTTGAAATATCTGTTATCATACGCGGATCTTCTTTTGAAAGGATTCCTATTTCTGAGCTCAATGTATCTGAAAGAGCCGCAGAAACACTTCCGAGAAATACGTAAGGAAACGAAAAGACAGTTGTCATAAATGCTACGAGGCCATTTGAAATCACATTATCGACACCTCTGCATTCATGAGGCTTTCTATGTGCCTTCATACGGCCATAAAAAGTGGCATAAAGAGACACGATAAGGAATGTAAAAAGGACTATAAACCACTGAATTCCCTGAAGTTTTAGTATGATTATGCCAAAAAGAAAGGCGACCAAAGTTGCGGTAACATCAAATGCCCTTATGCTTAAAAGAAACAATGATAAAACGACAAATGCAAGAATCCATATAAACGAGAAGTAATCCATAATCAACACGTAGTCTTTCACGCCAGTTCAAATAAATTCGCAAGTATTAAGCATGCACATTATGCTTTAACAAATCGGCTCTTGTATTTTGGAGATATGAAATATCTATAGGTTCTGCCCTTTCTTTCGCGTATTATGATTCTATCCCTCTCAAGCCTGCGAAGTATGTTATTCACCGCTCTCAAAGCATGTGCATCAGACTGATAGGCAGAGCCTTCAATATCTGATGTCTTTTTGACAATATCTGACGGCGTCATATGCCCGTTCTGCCCCACGAGTTCGATTATTCTGATCTGCTTATCAGTCAGCATATTCAGCGCGTCAGCGATTCCGTCTGCACTATCAATCATCGCGGATCCGGAATCAGTAATTTCCGGTTTTGTAAAATCACTTAAGTAACTACGATCAATTATTGAAGCTCCTTTTTCTATTGCTTTGTGCACTATATTATTGCAGACCTTAAGTATTTCGCGTGGAGATCCGCCGCTTAAGACATAGATTTCATTGAGAGCATCAAGCGTGAAAGGCTCAAGAGTTCTTCCGCCAACGCTCACTATTCTTTTCTTGACAAGCTCGACTGACTCATCTTTGCTGAATGCCCGAAGCTCTATATCAGCTGTCACACGCTGCGAAAACGTCTCAAGTGTCTTAAGGTGCTCTTCCTTAAGTTTTGGAAGCGCTGCAAGAATAAGAGTCACGCCGTTAACCTGTTCAATAATGGATCGAAGCCATGCGAGCATCTCAATATCAGTTTCATGTGCTTCATCAATCAATATCACGGTTCTTTTGCCTTTCAGCTTATTGTTCAAGTGCTCGGAAATATTGAACGCATCAATTGATTTGTTATCAAAAAGCCTGTGAAAAATCGACGGGTATAATATATTCGACTTTAAAATACAGACAAGTTCTTCTTTTTTAACTGGCGGCTTTGGAATATACAAGCAATCGTATTTATTGGCAAGATATTTCATAAGGGTTGTTTTTCCCGCTCCCGTAGGTCCTGTAATAATAATGTATTTCTGCCCCTCCTCAATGCTGTTTTCAACTGTGTTGAGCTGGTCTGTGCGCCCAACAAACAAAGAATGAGAAATATCAAGAGTAAACGGGTTTTTAGTCCAGTTGTGTTCTGAGAACCATAAAGATGCTTTAGACAACATAAAACCTATTAGATAAGTTCACGTGAAAGTTTATATATGTTTTGCCCAACAATAAAAATAAAGCCAGTTTCACGAATTATTGCGTGAACAAACATTAACAAAAGTGAATGATGAGTGAATTTAAAAACAACACACCCCTAACCCACCATATGGATGTGAATTTATGCGCTGCTTTATAGAAATAGATGTTCCGGACATAAACAAATCATACATTCTCGAAAATATGATGCGAATAAAAAACACAAGCACGGGCTACGATTTCCGCATTACGAAAAAAGAAAATCTTCACATAACACTGGCATTTCTTGGCGAAATCAATGAAAAGACGCTTAGTGAAATAATCAAAAAAGTTTCTGAAATAGCAAAATCATTTTGCAGTTTCGAATGCATCTTCTCAAAAATAGAGCCAATTCCTGCAAAATTTCCGCGCATAATATGGATAACGCTTGATGAAAACATAACACTTTCAAAGCTATACGAAGAACTGAAAAAGGCACTTATGCTTGAAAATGAGCATGGCAGCTTTAAAGCACATATAACTGCTGCAAGACTAAACCCGGACAGCAAAGGCAAAAAAATAATCAACATCAACAAAAAGGGAATAGAGCCGCTTAAATTTCGTGTAAGCGAACTTAAAATAATGAAAAGCATATTGAAAAGCGACGGCCCAGAATACATTGTAATAGAATCAATTCATTTAGCCAAGAACGTGAACTTGCGTGAATAACTATGGAAGCAACAACAAATACAACAAAAAAGATATTAATTACATGCATTGCAGTCTCAATTCTTGGAATTTCACTTATCACTGCCATTGATTATGGGGCTGATGCAAAACGCGTGAACCTCTCTGAACTCGGCAGCAAGCTCGCAGGCGAAAATATAATGGCGTGCGGAATTGTGAAATCAAAAAGCGTTTCACAAACCGGGACAACATTTATGACTATTGCTGAAAACGGCTCAAAGGCACGCATCATATTTTTTAAAAACGAACGGTATAAGACAGAAAACATATCTCGTGGCGAAAGTGTATGTGTAAATGGCGTTGTGCAAATATACAACAACAACGCTGAAATAATAGGCCGAAAAATCATCGAAGTGATAAATAATGCATAAAGTTAATTCAAGAATTTATTTGAATGTCGAATATCAACTGCAACCCCATATATGAATGAAGCCATTTCACGTGAATTAAAAATCGACGTCCCTGTTGCAAGAAGCTCATTTTTACTTCCGAGAACAAAAACCTCATCACCCACACGTATCCGTTCATCCGCAGAAGCAACAAATTTAGAAAAAAGATTCTTTCCCTCACGCACGAATTGCTCTACATCTTTGTTCACGTGAACAACGTACGTGCCTTTAAGGTATTTAAGAATATCTTTTGCAAACATGAATGTCGGAATGAAGTATCCGTCTGAATCCCTGAATGTTCCAAGAAGCGCGCCTTTATAACTTATCCTTTGGAGACGCCCGGTATTTCTTGAAAGCTCGATTTCAGTATATCTTTTTATCAGTTTTTTTGCGCGCGAAAGCTTTATGCCATACTGGTATGCAATTATTTGGCGCGCGGCTTCTACCGGTTTTATTGTACCTGATTTCCTGTGCTTTGGAACAACCGACTGGCCGAAAGGATAAACCATTTTAAGCCCTAATGGAACTTTTATTCCAAGCCAATTAAATGTCTCAGATGTCTTTGGAAACTCCGCCTGCTTAAGCTTGTCCTTCACGCGAAAAACAATGGGTCGCTGCATACTTTCCTTTCCAAGATAAAAGAATGCGTGGCCCGGCGAAACAGGCTCGTTTGTTTCGATAAACTTACGGTATTTCCCTAGTGTAGAATATGCTTCAAGAAGCGCAGGATGACTTCGGATGCGCTGCTCTACAAGCTCCCAAAGACCTCCGTCATAAATCGCTTCGCGCACAGTCCTTATTTCCTCAAATGTTGCGTAAAGATTGTGTTTTGCAAGCAAAGAGGCGTCGCCCACGAGTTCACGCGCGCTATTTTCGCTGCACACTGGGCACGAGCAAGGAAGCTCGTGAAGTTCACTCGCGGTTCTTGTACCATTGACCGTAAGGTATCTTCCCTGCCTCGCAAATATTGCATAAGCTGCAGAATCAAAAAAATCAACGCCTATTGCGGCAAGAAGCGAGAATATCATCGGATGCCCTGCCCCGAATGCGTGAACAGGCTTCGATGGATCAAGATTCATTTTCGCAGTAAGTATTGAATCGACAAGCTTTGAAAAGCGGTATTGTTCCATCAATGGAACTATTCCGCCGACCGCGAAAACATCAGGATTTATTTTTGAGACTTCAAGAGCGGCTTTTTTTCGCAAATCCATAAATGCGCCGCCTTGAACAGGGCCGCAAAGAAGCTGGTCTTTGACATTTTCCCTTGCGCTTTTGAGGCGAATAAGCGTTTCTTTTAGCTTTTCGCGCGCGATTTGTTTTGAATCGTTAGGAAGTGTAAACAAATCAAGCGGAGTAATGATGTCAGAACCTATTTTTTTCTGGAACTCAAGGGTTTCCTCTGGAGTTATCTCGAACTTCCCTTGCGAATACATCTGGAATGTCCCTGAATCCGTATATATCGGCCCGTTCCAGCCATAGAATTTATGCACGCCTTTTTTCTCGATTTCTTCTGCGTGCTCAGAGTTTTTCATAATATATGCGTTTGTAATTATGATTTGGGCCCCTATTTTTTTGATATCCTCAATTGAAACGATGCGCGAATTCGGCGTGACGACAACAGCAAGTGTTGGCGTAGTTATTGCGTGCTTTCCTATAGTCCACTTGCCGACGCGGCCTGATGCACAGCGAGCCTTTATTTCAAACATAATAACTGGATTATTAATAATAATGTTTATATAATACAACATTATGAGTGCCGATGCCAAACATTCTGAGAAAGTCATAATCCTAGAATCCGGAAAATGTTCGTGGGGCAAATGCATTTTCTGCAATTTTGGAAAAAATCATGCCGCTAAACGCGGCAAGCTTTTCAATCCAATGCGAAATGAAATGATTGAAAAAAAAGTTCCAATGCTTGATTTAAGTGTATTTAAGGAACGGATAGAGCGCGCCGTCAATGGCACAAAAATCGATACGCTGAAATTTTTCAATTCCGGAAGCTTTCTTGATGAAGCGCAGATTTCGGCAAAAATGCGGCGATTTCTTTTTTCAAAATGCGAAGAAACAGGCATAAAAGAGCTTATTGTAGAATGCCGCGCAGAGCACGTGACTGAAATGAAGCTAAATGAACTAAAACATGAACTTGAAGAACTTGGAAAAAATACACCTAAGCTGACTTTCGCAATAGGCCTTGAAGTAGCAGACGATGCAGTTCTGAAAAAAATACAGAAAGGAATGACTCTTGCGCAATATGAACGCGCAGAAAAAGTTATCAGAAAAACAGGTTTTGGCGTCAGAACCTACCTTATGGCAAATCTGCCTTTTGTCGGAAATGTGGCTGAATCACTCGATAAGTCCGTGAATTACTCGCTCAAGCACTCAGATTCAATCGCAATAATCAACGCCTTTGCATATGGATACTCGCCGCTTTTTGAAATGTGGCTTGAGGGCTTGTGGCACCCCCTTAACAAAAAAGAATTTGACGCGCTTGTAAAAAAGTACAAAAATAATAAAAAAATCAATATCTATTTCGACGATTATATCACATATACGAAATTCCCTGAGAATCTGCAGAAAAAGCTTGTCGGCGTCGGCAACGAATACATCATGCACCCTTATTTCAATGTCTGGCAGGAATACCTTTCGCGATTTTACGAAATCCCCGAAGGTAAAAAATACGCGCTGTTCCTGCCGTGCAGCTTCAGAAAACCGTATTCCCAGTCAAAGACGCACCGCGAAATCCTCCGGCACCTGACAAAACTGCGCCAGTATCCGCTGATTCATCAAATCATGATTTCAAATCCCGGAGTCATCCCGCGCGAATTCGAAAACAAGTATCCCTTCGCGCACTACGACTGGCAGGAATGGCTTGAGACGCCGCAGATAAAGAAAGAATATATCGAAGCGACGCAAAATAGGATTAAGAAGTATCTTGCGGCGCACAAGTACGCGGCTGTGTTTTCATACATGAAGCCGACATCAGAAAGCTTTATTGCGCTGAAAGATGCTTGCGAAAAACTAAAGATTAAACTAATCTCTTGCGTTGATGAGAAAATTTTCACCGAACTAAAAAATACAGAAACAGGACTGATAAAAAGCGCAGAAGACGATAGAGAAACATATGAAAATCTGCTCATAAACCGGAAAATGCTTGATAATTTAGTTGAAGTTTTAAGAAAAAATCTAAAATAAGTACTTGAGGTATAAACATGCGCGAACAAAAAAATCACGAAGAACGGATTGAGCGCTTGCGCGCAATCATCTCCAAAAAGCGCCTTGATGCGGCCATCTTATTCTCCGGCGAGTCACACAATGACCTTTCTTCAAAAAGCACATACTACTTAAGCGGGTTCTTTGACTCATGGCCGCATACAGTTATCGTCACAAAAAAAGATGAGATTCTTTTCACAGGAGAGCCTAGACGCGCGGAAAAAGAAAGTTTGATAAAAACAATCATCCCTTCAAAAAAAGGCGCGCTTGATAAATTCTTGAAATCTGCGCATATAAAGCGCCTTGGCGTTGATGCCAATTTCTCTTTCAGCCGATGGAATGATATGAAAAAAAAGCTCGGCAATGGTTGTTCATTTAAAAATATTTCGCACGAAATGATTGAACTGCGCGCGATAAAAGACGCCGAAGAGATTGTAAATATAAGGCGCGCCTCGCAAATCACTGTAAAAGCGCTAAAGGTGGCGGAAAACTGCGCCGGCTCTGGCGATGAAAATATGCTGGTCCAAAAAATAAAGTCGGAAATCATAAACAATGGCGCAGAAATAGCATTCAAGCCAATTGTTGCCGGAGACGCGAATTCGGCAAACATACATTATTTTGAATGCGGCGAAAGATACAATAAAATCGTCATGGCGGATATCGGGGCGCGCTGGAATTTTTACAATTCTGACTTCACGCGCACGTTTGTGCTCGGAAATGACAAAAATATGATTCGCGCGCACGAAACACTTGAAAATCTTGTTGCAGAGCTATCGGACTTCATAAAACCGGGTATAAAATGCATTGACGCATTCAATTACGCAAAGAAGTTTCTTGAAAAAACAGGATATAAAAAAGAAAGCTTTGCGAACTTTCACAGCCTCGGCCACGGCGTGGGCCTGGATGTACATGAATATCCTGTCTTGACGAAAAATCCGGCGTTTAAAGACGCGCGGTTTGAAGAAAACATGGTTTTTACTATTGAGCCTGCACTGTATTTTAAGGATAAATTCGGAATAAGAATTGAAGATACGGTGGTTTTGACAAAAAACGGAGTAAAACACCTAACTGATTAAACAAATCCTCACTAATTGTTCTTACCGTCATTATTTTTCAAAATGCTTTTGATATACGTTTGCACTTTTGTGTGTTTGGGACTTATTCTATCGAGAGGGTCAATACCTGATATAACCTCCTCATAAGTTTTAGTAATCAAATCGTGAAATTTGCCGCCGTATGTAAATGCAAATGTTTTCGATAGGGAACCTAAATTTAAACGCACATCCTCCGCAAGAACATTCAGAGGCAAATCGCTGAAATCCGCTCCGCATTCGTTTTTATAGAATGCAAGAAGATTGCGCGTTTCTTCTTTTATTCCGCCAAAAAGATAACCATTAATTTTTCAGATACTTTGGCTCTAAGTTCTTTGAATACCATAAACGCACCATGAGTTTCTAATCCGGTGGGTATTTATTTAGAAGATTTAAAAAGTGGAATTTTATAAAATTAGTTACTTTTTTTGCTAGAAATCACTATAAAACCGATAAGACCATCCCATATTTTCTCAATAAACGCTTCATTTCTCGGTTTATTATACCAAAATGGATCGACTAATGTTACTATTGTTTTTTGCTCTTCGGTTTTAATGCTCTCAATCACATTATCATGACCTGCCATCCATTCGGGCAGAAACCATTTCTTTTTTGAGCTTGGTTTTTTGTGAACCTTAAACGTTTCATATTCTATCCAAAGATCGTTGTTTTTTGATAAATTATCCGATATGAACTTTTCCAAGTCCAGTATATCTGAAGCCCTGAAGGACTTCGCTATTAAAGGAATCTTTTTCTCTTTGAAGAATTGATTTATAATTTTTTCAGATTCAGTAGTTTTCATGCCGCCGTCACTTGATGTGGCATAAACGCCCAACTTCACATTAAAAGAATCTGCATCATCTTTGCTGACCTTTATTTTGAAATATTTTGCCAGTTCTTCTTGATCAAAAAGCCCAAAGCCTCGCCTATAAAGTATCATTTGCAAAGAAGTAACACAGCAACAGCAAGGCCTTTGAACCAATGAAATATATTTTGGGTTTAACGCTATCTTTTTTTCTAATTTTGCCATAAACCGACCTCGATATGTTCTGTTCTATTGCAGATTATATGTCCTTATACCACAATAGAAATTCTTCTTTATACCAATGTTTTTTTAAGGTTGTTAATTTTTGATACTTATTTTTCTTAAATAATGAAATAGACGCCTCATTTTCTGGACGGATTACGCAAACAATCTTATGTGTACCATAAGCCAGTTTTACCTTTTTTGTTAGATAATTTAGCATTTTATTAGCTATGCCGTTTCTTTGAAAAGCAGTATCAATGCAAATCCACTGAAACCAAAAGATACCGCTGGCAATTCCGCCTTCAAAGTAGCCCCGTATAAATCCGACCATTTTTCCATCAGTTTTTGCAGCCAATAATAAAACAGTCTTATCCTTCAGGTCTGTTTTAATCTTTTTGATAAGAAAATCGTGCATACACTCTCTTTTTGCAAGATCTGAGTAATATGGAGATTCAAAAATTATCTGTTTTGCCAATCTTGAAAGTGCTTGCACGTCTTTTTCGTTAATCTTTACAACATTCATGAGATCCCTACGGACAGTATATATTTTTTGCGGATTCCAAAAAATTTACAATTATTTCCCTTTAAAATCCTTTCGCTAACGCTCTCGGCTTTCAAGCCTTTGGCTTGAAATACTGCCCGGCGCTCCTAACCGCAGCAACAGTAAACTCAATCGCGCCGTCAAGGTCTTTTATGCTTAAACATTCGCTCGGCGAATGAAGCCCGCGCGTCGGAATCGAAATCAATCCTGTCGGGATGCCTTCGCGCGTAAGTGTAATTGATGTCGCATCAGTTGTTCCGCCGTCTGTGCCAAGCTCTATCTGGTGCTTCAGATTGTTCTTTTTTGCGGTTTCTATAAGCCATTCCCTGACTTTTTCAGTTGTTATAAGTCCGCGTCCCTGCGCGTCAAGAAGCGTTATTGCAGGACCCTTTTCGCACTCAACAGAGCATTCCTGCGGCGTTATATTCGGCAAATCTCCCGCGATTGTGGTGTCAACATTCAGCGCGACATCGGGATTGATTTTAAATGCAGTTACACGCGCGCCTTTCAAGCCCACTTCCTCCTGCGCTGTAAAAACAGCACATACTGTGCCTGAAAAGTCCTTCAGCTGCTTGAATGCCTCAATCACGGTAACGCACCCCGCACGGTTATCAAAAGACTTTCCGGAGACAAAGTCGCCCTGAAGCTCACGGAAATGCGAATCAAACGATATGGGATCTGCCTTTTTTACGCCAAGCTTTTCAAGCTCTGTTTTTCCGTCCTTGTCAGGCATCTTGTTCAGGCGCATTCCGACATCAATAAACATTTCTTTCATTTTTACAGGGCGCTCGCGCTCTTCTTTTTCCTGAAGGTGCGGAGGCTTTGCCATTATCGCACCGTAAAGTTTCTTTCCTGAAGAATGTATCACAACCGGCGTTGAGAGAAGTATTTTGTCGTCAATTCCTCCAATCGGAGTGAAATTAATATAGTCCCGATCAATATATTTCACTATAAAACCGATTTCATCCATATGCGCTGAAAGCATTATTTTCGGCCCTGCTTTTGTTCCCTTTTTAACTGCAATAAGATTACCCATGCCATCGGTTTCAACAGAATCTGCATAATCTTTAATTTCATTCCGTATAACTTCACGGATTTCACTCTCAAAACCGGAAACGCCGACGGTCTCGGAAAGTTTTTTCAGAAGCTCTTTAACATTTGTGTTTTTAGAAGCCATAATATCGATTAATTATTTGTCTAAAAGAAATATATAGCTGATACAATGGCGCGAAAAACTATTTTTTTGAATAAGCTCTCGCAGCCAAAAGAAACAATAGCCCCACAATTATGTGGCTTGTTCCGGGAACAAGCGTTGGAATTAGATATCCCATGAGCGTGCCGATGCCGTAAATGATTACTACAAGCGATGCAACTGCCAGCATCATCGATAAGGCATATTGTTTAATGCGCCTCTTAAGCATTGAAAGGAAAGAGTAAGCGGATTCTTTTAGATATTCGGCTATGCGCTCCTCAATAGCTTTCTTAAATCCGCCGCTCTTTTTTTCAGGCATAGCACATCATCCCATAGTCAAGCTTCGCAACTAATCTTTCTTCTTTCTCCTCATCACCGCAAGTGTTACTGCCGCGCCAATGGCCGCCCCGATTCCTGCAGCAATCATCGCCGCATGCACTGGATCCTTATGTATTGCCTCATCAACGGCATTTTCAGCTTCCCTGAATTTTGCCTTTGCCATATCCATTGCCATTTTGGCGTCTTTTTTCGCATGCTCCATAAATTCTTCATTTTTAACATCTGCTTTTTCTTTAGCCATAAAATCGCCTCCTTTGATTATGATTTTATCAAAATAACATCTTGTAAATTATTGTACTTTTGCCAGTATATATAACTTCAATGAAAAAAGAAGAAATGTACGTCGGATGACGTTTTGAATATATAAACTTGAAGTCTACGAAAAATATATGAAAAAAACAAGATGATTGCAGACCTAAAGGAGAACGCGTAGCAATATTTATTGACGGAAGTAACCTTTATCATAGTGTAAAAGATTCTTTCGGTTTGCACGATAATGAAATCGATTTTCGCGTTCTGATAAATTTCCTGAGAAAAGAGAGGCTAATGATATGTATTTTCTATTATAACGCCTCTTTGGACAGAGAGTATAACGCAGATATTTACAACAAACAGCAAAAATTCTTCGCAGAACTAAGGCGAATACCTGACTTTCATGTTGTTTTGTGCAGGCTAAAAAAGATGAAGTTTCCGAATAACAAGGTGGAATACACTGTAAAAGGCGATGACATTCATCTTGCAACGGACTTGATTTCGCTTGCTTATGAGAATCGTTATGATACGGCAATAATCGTCAGCGGCGACGGCGATTTTGTGCCTGCAATACTGAAAGCCCAAAAGCTCGGCAAAAAAGTAGAAACCGCATATTTCAGAATAAGCTGCTCAAGCTATCTGAAAAACGTATGCAATTCATCAGTGTGCCTTGATGATTATATTTCAAATATTCTAAGAAAAGAAAAACAGAAAAATTAGCCCAGTGTTGCTCAGGACCGAAGTCCCGATACAAGACTGGGGAGCATATGAAACATATATTGTTCTGTCGGATTTATATATGCGGCGTATAAATATCTCAATATATTATTAAAAGATATACCTACTAAACCACGTCGGAAGTAGGTAATATCGTAAGATTAAATATACAATTATCGAAGTTCCATAAAATAACAAAGTACGTTTTATACTACTAAAATAAAATCCCATATAATTAACAGCAGTTCCGTGCATCACTTGTATTTGTGTGACCGGATAATAAGCTCTTTCTAGAATCCATAAATAATAAGAACACAACATTCCGATTATTGATATTATTATCATATCAATAGATTTCATGAATCCCGATACTATTAAGAGTATAAAATTGAACCATACGAACGCTTTTGCAGGAGTATTCGGTTCAAAAGTTCCAAATTTTGATAACGGATTCTCCTTCATCAAATCACGCTTTCCATCACTTTCTTCAAATCAAACTTCTCAAAATCCTCATAATTCTGGCCGGTTCCAAGAAAGACTATCGGCTTCTTCAAAGTATGCGTAACAGAAAGAGACGCTCCGCCCTTATCGTCAATATCCCATTTTGAGAGAATCACGCCGTCAAGGCCAACCTCGTCGAAAACTTTCGCCTGCTCAATGACATCGTTTCCTGCTATTGCTTCTACAACAAGGAATTTCAGGTCCGGCGCATTCACGCGCACAATTTTCTTTAACTCTCCTATCAGGTTGCTGTCTGTATGAACTCTGCCTGCCGTGTCTGCAAGAACAACATCAATGCCTTTTGCTTTTGCATGCGCGACTGCATCAAAAATAACTGCGGCAGGATCTGCGCCGTATTTGTGCTTTATCACAGGAATTCCAAGGCGCCTGCCGTGCTCTTCAAGCTGCTCAATTGCTGCAACCCTGAAAGAATCGGCGGCTGCAAAAACGCAGGTATATTCTTTACTCTTAAGATAGCTCCCGAGCTTTGCAATATTCGTTGTTTTTCCGGAGCCGTTGAACCCGACAAACATAATAACACACGGCCTCTTTTCCTTTCTTGCTGCTTTTATTGCGGCTTCAATATCAACAGGCTTCTGATCAAGCTCATACCGCACGCTTTCAAGAACGCTGTCCTTTATGATTTTCTCAACTGCAGAGCGCTTGACTGATTTTCCGGCAAGTTTCTGCTTTATGTCAGAACATATTTTTGAGGCAACATCAGACGCAACATTATTTTCAAGAAGAGCCATCTCAATGTCCCAAAGCGCAGAATCAAGAGATTCTACAGATATTCTTGTCTCTGTTATCGCACCAGTTATTCGCGAAAAAAAGCCTTTCTTTTCTTCAGTTTTTGGCTCTTCCCGTTTGATCTCAATTTCTTCAGAAACTTTTTCGAGTTCCTCATGCACAATTTCCGGCTGAGTAGCCGGTAATTCGGGCTCTATGCTTTTTGCTTTTTCCGGCTTTTCTTCTGCATGAGGCTTCTGCTTCGGAGCTTCAGCTGATTTAATGGATTTTTCAGATTTGGCCGGCTTAGACACGTGCTGTTTTGCCGGAGCAATCTTCTCAATTTTTTGAACCGGCTCTTCTTTCTTTTCGATTTTTTGCGCCAGATCTTCTTTCTTAACTTCCTCTTCAGGGCTCTTTTTGCCCGCAATCTTGTCAGAAATTGTGCTTATTGCCGCGCTAAGCTTTTTCTTGAACGAATCAAACATGCATTATCATAGTACTTTAACTTTTATTAACTCTTTTGCAGAATGTAATATATGAAAAGCCAGAAGCGATTCATAAAGCGCAGCCGCCGCAAGCCATCTGAACTTATCGAAATAGCAAATGAAAGGATAGATATATTATTTTCGCGCGCCCAACTCGAATTCGCGCTTCATCCCGAGCTTTCGAACAGATATGTCGAGATTGCGCGCGACATCGCAAAAAAGTTTAACATACATATTCCGATTGAGCTGCGCCGCAAATTCTGTAAAAACTGCGGCAGCTATCTTGTGCCCGGGAATAACCTGACCGTGCGGCTTTTATCAAAAGAAAAGAAAGTAATCAGAAAATGCGGTGTATGCGGAGATGAAAAAAAGGTGCCTTACAGACTATAAATGACGAATTACTGCCGCCAAACAGATATTATTTATTTAATAATGTTAAACCGACAAATAGTTCTATGCGCGCCACAACCCTTATATTTTCGGCAATCCTGTTTTTCATAACGTTGGCTATGCTTTCGCCGATACATGCCGCAGAGCAGCACGATTTAAAGAAAAATGAGATTGGCGCGCTTTTTGAAAAAGCATCGGCATCTCCTGATGGGACTGTGCAAGTCATAATGAAAATGAAAGGCGCGCCTCAAAAAAATACGAAACTAACAACAGCTGCAAATGCGGCAAATCCAGAAGCTCCTGAAAAGTTAGGCGCGCTTCTGAACAGCAAAAGAATCCTAAAACGCGGCGACTCGGATTTTTTCGCTGCAAATGTAAGCCTGCAAGACCTCCAGGCGCTGGCTTCTGACTCGCGCGTTGAATCAATATCCGAAGACCGAAAAATGCATGCATTTCTTTCAGATAGCGTTCCGCTAATCAGCGCGAATTCCGTGTGGGCCAAGCAAATCGAAGGAACAAACATCACCGGCGCAGGAACAAGCGTGTGCATAATTGACACAGGCGTAGATTACACGCATCCCGATTTGGGTGGATGCACAAGCGAGTCTTTTCTTTCAGGCAACTGCTCAAAAGTGATTGGAGGGTATGATTTTGCGAATAACGACGGCAACCCTATGGACGACCATGGGCACGGCACTCATATTGCGGGCATTGTTGCAGCAAATGGAAGCTTAAAAGGTGTTGCTCCGGATGCAAAAATTGTCGCGATAAAAGTTCTTGATTCAAGTGGATCAGGTTCAGAATCCGATGTTGCTTTAGGAATTGATTGGTGCATTGCCAACTCTGCAAAATTCAATATAACTGCAATTAGCATGAGTCTTGGAGGGGACGTAACCTACCCCAAATATTGCGATAATGCTGGCGCCGATAACTTGCTTCTTGCAGAAGCGATAAACTCCGCAGCTGCAGAAAATATATCCGTTGTTATAGCGACAGGAAATAGAGGTATTGCAACAGGCTATTCCGGCGTGTCATCTCCCGCATGCATAGAAAATGCGACACGTGTAACAGCAACTGAGAAAAGCGGCAATTATGCTTCATTTGCCGAGCGCGGCATAGGATTTCCGGATATTCTGGCCGCACCGGGAGTGAGCATAACATCCACATATTTAAATTCCGGCCAGAGGGCAATGGATGGCACATCAATGTCAACACCACATGTTTCCGGCGCAATCGCGCTTATTTCACAAGCATATCAAAAGCTTTATAGAACTCTGCAAACGCCGCAGTATTTCAAAAGCCTGCTTAATGCAACCGGAAAACAAATAAATGATACCGTAGGTGCAAAAATAAATTTCTCGAGAATTGATGTTTTTTCAGCATACAACGCACTTGTAGCGCTTACAATAACTATAAGCTCGCCGGAAAACGGAACATTCCTAAATACAAACAATGCAAGAATAATCGCGTCTCAAAACGCAATATCGTGGATGAACTATTCAATAGATGATGGCGGCAATATCAGCGCGTGCCAGAACTGCAATAATTTTGAAAACTATTCGGCAAGCCTTACAGACGGATTACATAATCTAACGGTCTACGGAAACAATTCCGCAGTAGCACTGGCACATGCAACGGTTTGGTTTACAACAGACACAATTCCGCCGGAAATATATTTTTCGGATGCATGCGATGCCAACAACAGCTTTCTGGACAAGCAATGGATTTTCGCGAATCTGTCAATAAACGAAACAAACTTTGCGAACGCAACTTTCTTTCTTTTCAATTCTTCCGAACTTGTCAATTCAACAACAACTGCTGATGAAAGCGCGCTTTTCGTGAACTGGACGGCGTCATCAGAAGGCGAATATTATTTCACCGCAACGGTTTTTGACAAAGCAGGAAATTCAAACTCAATAGAAACTCGAAAAATTGCGGTCGACTTGGCGCCACCTGAAATAACGGCTATTACTTTTTCACCCACTTACGTGCATACTGGGCAAAATATCACAATCACATACTCAATTACAGACCTATCCTCCGTAAAATCGGAAATATTCATAGCACACCACAATATTTCAGAATCAATTAATCAATCACATTCCGGAGAAAAATACACCGCGGTTTTCACTAATGTATCAAATTCTGGAGAATACAAAATTATGATTTTTGCGAAAGATGCCGTGAACCACACATCAAACGCAAGCGAACAATTCTTTGCAAATGCCTCATCCATATTATTATTGAATTCTTCAGGAGATGAAACTATAACTTTGCTGATTAAGCGCGAAAACACCGAAATCGGAAAGCTCTATGCATTATCAGAAGAGAAAAATAAATCTTTTGACTCAGGCAACTACGCAATTGAGGCGCATGGAAAAAATGAAACATTCACGATAATTCTAAGCGACATAGAATTCATACAAAACGAAATACTAAAGATATTCTTTTCAAATGTTACTGCAACAAGCCCAAATACCACAAGATATCGCTTCACAGAGAATGCATTCTCGTTCAGCCCTGATTTCAACATATCCTCAGCCACGGTCTGCCTTAATTACACATATCACGCAAATGGCTTTCAGAATATTTCGCGCGCGAAAAACTTCAGGTGCGCAGGCCTTTGCGAAAACGGAAACTGGAGCATGCTTGAAACGCTTGTGAACACAACAACAAACCAATCGTGCTCAAATATCAGCTCATTTTCTTCATTTGTTCTTGGCGAACTTTTGCCTTATTGCGATGACGGAAATATCGATTCTGGAGAAACATGCGCGAGCTGCCCTGCTGACGCCGGTGCATGCCCAGCACCCGCAAAACATGAAATCCAAAAAAGTGGCGGAGGTGGTTGGGGTGGCGGAATAATTATAAAAGCAAAAAACATCACAAATGCCACTAATGCTTCTGTTTCGTTTAAAACAAGCGACAAAAATACTTCAATGATGCAAAACATTTCTTCAAAAGCAAAAGACAATGCATCAATTATAAAAGACAACAACTCTGAAATAAACGCACCCGAAATAAAGACAAAACTAGAAGAAAACGAAAACGTTTCAGAAAACAGGGAGCCAATAATTGCTACAGGACATTATATATTGAATTACCTAAATCCCATAACATCGTTTATAGATTGGCTGATTCATTCATTAATGTTATTATTTTAACAGTTCGGGTTATAATTTATTTCCTGGCCTCAAGCATGCCATTCTCTTTCAGCTCAACGCCAAACACTTGCGAAACGCCTTTCTGCATTGTGACGCCGTAGACGCGCTCTGATTTTTTCACAGTGACATCGCTGTGAGAAACAACGATGAACTGCGACTCTTTTGCATATTTCGTCAAAAGATCTCCGACTATTGACGCATTTGTCTTGTCAAGCGCGGCATCAATCTCATCAAGCAGATAGAACGGCGACGGCCTAAATCGCTGTATCGCAAAAAGAAAAGCAATAGCAGTCATTGTCTTTTCCCCGCCGGAAAGCAAATCGATTGAAAGAAGCCGTTTTTCCATTGGCTGCGCTTTTATCAAAAGCCCTGACTCTATGTCGTTCGGATTTTCCAGCAATAGCTCCGCATCCCCGCTTATGAGATCGCGGAAAACTTTCGAAAATTCCTCGGAAATCGCATTAAGCGCAGTCATAAAAATTACTTTTCGCTTTTCCTCAATCTGCGCAATCATGCTGATTATGGATTCCTTCTCGCCCTTGAGTTTGTCAAACCGCTCCTTGAATATTTCATAGTCCTTGTTAAGCGCGTCAAATTCTTCAATTGCTTTAAGATTGACAGGGCCAAGGGAACGCAGCTGCCTGTCGCAATCCCTGATTTCGCGCTCAAGCTTGTTAGGATCTGCCTTGACAAGGTCGGTTCTCTGCTTGTATCGCTCATAATCAACCATAAGGCCTGTAAGCTCTGTTTCAAGGCGCGCTTTTTGCAGTTTCAATTCATTTATCTCGGCTTCAAGGTTCAATCTCTGCTCGTATTTTGAGCGGCGTGTGCGCTTCATTTCGCTTATCTGAAACTGCACAGCCTCGCGCTCGCGCTCAAGCGCCTTGACATCGTTTGATTCATTTTTTTCGCCGGCTGTTTTTTCTTCAAGAAGAATATTAAGCGCGCCAATCTCTTTTTTAAGCGCAGTGATTTCTTCCTCCAGCTCATCGCGCTCTTTTTCATATGCGCTGACATCAACAAGCTTTTCCTGCGAATCCTGCTGTGTTGACACTTTTCGCCTCAACCTCAAAGTTCCTCCGACAATAGCTCCTCCTGATTCGAAAAGCTCGCCTTCAAGTGTCACTGTTTTTAAGCCCCTTATTTTTCGCGCGGATTCTACATTCTCGGAAACGAGGGTGTCGCGCAATATGTCGCCAAACGCATTCTCATACTTTTTGTCAAACTTTATCAGGTTGAGCGCAAAATCAATGACTCCCGGCATTTTCGCGGCGACTTCTGCCTTTGCTGAAAATACCGCGGGCCTAAGGCGGCTTACCGGAAGAAATCTCACCCTTCCAAGCCCGTGGCTTTTAAGATAATCTATGCACTCAATTGCAGTAGACTCCGAATCGACGACGACATCATTCATGTGCCCTCCAAGTGCAATTTCAATAGCCGCCTCATATTTCGGCGAAGTCCGATAGATGCTTGAAATACTTCCAAGAACGCCGCTTTTTCGAAGATTCATGATTGCGCTTACGGATGCGTTTGCAGCACCCATCGGATTGTGGCTCTGGCTTATCTGGTTGATTTTTGCAATCATTTCCTCAAGCCGGTCAACTTCTCTGCGATTGGCCTCTATCTCACCCTCTTTTTTGAGAAGCTTTGAGCGTATTTCCTCAACATTCTTTCTTGCGCCGGCATTAACGCTTTTCTTAAGTATTTCGGCATTAAATGCATCAACCTGCTTCTCAAGCGCCTCCAGATCCTTGTCAAAAGTATCGACATTGCCTCCGATAGTGCCGAGTTCTGCCAGCTTTATCTGCAGGTTCCTCGATACATTCTCAAGCGCGCCTTCAACGCCTTTTACGCGCGTGAATGCAAGAGTCGCTTTTGCAAGATCCATTTTTTCTATAATTGAATTATACTTTAGCGCCGCATCGCGGTCCAGCCTTAGGCGGTCAAGGAATTCTTTTTTTTGGCCCATGACAAGTTCAGCGTCGCTTACATTTCTTTCAGCGGTATCAAGCTCCTTCAAAGCCTTTGTCTTTTTTTCGTTGTATTCTTTGATTCCTGCAGCCTCATCAATTATTTCGCGGCGCTCTTTCGGCTTCATGCCTATAAGGCCGGTTATATCTCCCTGCTGGATTATGTTATACCCTTCGGGATCTATGTGCGCCTCACCCATCAAATCAAGTATCTTTCTGCGGTTTACGGCCTTTCCGTTAAGCCGGTAAACTGAATTTCCGCGGCGATTGACTCTGCGCGAAATGAGAACAAGGTCACCCTGATCCTTTAAAGTTTTGTCAGAATTATCAAGAACAAGAGAAACAATGGCAGCATCTGCAGGCTTTGAGCCGTGGCCGCCGTTGTATATGACGTGCTGCATGCGGTCCGCGCGCAGGTTTCTTGATGATGTGCCAAGAACAAATACAATAGCATCTATTATGTTTGATTTTCCATTGCCGTTTGGGCCTATTACCGCATTAAATCCCGGGTACAATGGGATTGCTGTCTTTTTCGAGAACGATTTAAAGCCCTGCATAGCGAGTTTTTGAAGCTTGACCATCAGAATCACAAACAACAGATTAGAACTTTATCCGCTAATCCCTTAACCCATTATTTGCAGTTTTATCTATAAATAATTGTTTGGACTTATTGGCGGCTGCAGTTATTTGTAAATGTTGTTTAGATGTTCTTTAATTTATAAATATATTGTTACTTAGTAATTGTTATGTATCCAGAAAACGACTTAATTTCAAAAATACGCGAGAAACCATATCACAAAATAAGCATTAATGACATTAATCCTTATCAAGACTCTAATTTAGGAGGCACTGTTTTAATAATGGGCTCGCCCGGGGCTGGAAAATCAGAATTTTTAAAAAGAGTTGAAATGGAAACAGGTGGAAAATTAATTCTTGAATCAAGCGTATTTGATCTATTTCAAGAGTATTTTGGAAAATGGTTAGAACAAAAAAGAAGAGATGGCGAAACGCCAGATTATATTGAAGAAGATTTCGATATGCCTAATATTGATGGGTTTCACCCACACATAAATATGCTGGGTTTTAACGATGACCCCGAAACTGTAAAAAACGCACCTTATGTTGGAAGAGGTGCACCAATATATAGGGAATACTTAGATTCAAGAAAAATTAGCAGCGGCGGAAAATCAGGGTTTCCTGACTGGTTGTTTATCACTAATGAAAATGGTGAGTTTTATCAGTTCATTAGTATTCCGGGACATCTAAGTACGAACGAAGTAAAGAACAATAAATCAATACCTCCAATTGGAACACCGGATTCTGTAATATACCTAATAGATCCAAAAATCTTTTCATACAACCATGACGCCACATTTAGATATATTGATGAAAAAAGAGTCTACTCGGGTGGAAATCCAGCACTTCAGAAATGTTCAAATCATCTTCAAGATGTTCTAAAATTTGAAGAGGAGGGCATTCCAGTAAACTGGTTTATCTCTAAAACAAATAAAACAAATGTTCAATCAGCAAGAAATCAGATAGGTTTAATTTACGCTGGTAACTCCTCAAGTGAACTAGGTGAAACGGCTCTTCGGCAAAATCTGGATGAACCACTGGATGCATTAGGAGAAATTGTAAAACGTGCACAACAGTTAAATGGTTTTGACTCCAAAACATCATCGAAAGAAGAAATTTATGAAATACTGAACTTAAGTTTACCGGATAAAGCGAAATTGCAGCTATGTAGGAATTGTTAACATTTCATTATTTTCTGATTCTATAGGTGGGATATTTCGAAAGAAAGGCATTCTGACGTATTGAGCGCGAAAAAGCTCGGCAAAGCAGTATAGTTTCGTATGCTTTAAATACTTTATCCGCATAACTAAGAGAGGGTTTCTCTGGCTTTGCAAGAATCTCAAAACAATTCTAAATATAACGAACAAGAGGCAGTGCTTCTTCTTAAAGACGGCTCAGTATTTCGCGGTAAACTATTTGGTGCCTGCAAAAAAGTTTTCGGCGAAGTTGTTTTCAATACCGGCATGGTGGGCTATGTCGAAGCGCTTACAGACCCTTCATATGCTGGACAGATTCTTGTATCTGCATATCCCCTTGTTGGAAATTATGGCGTTCCGGAATACTCTGAAGATAAAAATAGAATTCCGATTGGGTTCGAATCTAAAGGAATAAAAGTTGCCGCATATGTGGTGTCCGAACTATGCAAAAAACCGAGCCATAGCGATTCAAAAAAGACTATTGGAAAATGGTTCAAAGAGGAAGAAAAAACAGGAATCCAAGGAATAGACACGCGAAGGCTTGTTAAAATCCTGCGCGAGGAAGGCTGCATGATGGGGGTAGTGTGCCCGGGAAATCCGGACATGGAATCGCTTGCAAAAGAGCTCAAAAATGCGCAAAACCCGAATTCAAGGAATCTTGTTGATGAGGTTTCAATAAAATCGCAGAAAAAAATCGGCAATCATGAAAATCCACAGGCAATAAGTTCGGATTTTCAAGCATTTCAAAGTCATCTCGCTCCGCAAATATCAACTGGCAGAGCTTCAACGTTTGAAAGTGGAAAGAAAAAAATCACTCTGATAGACTGCGGCGCAAAAGCAGGAATTTTGCGCGAACTGCTTAAGCGCGATGCAAGCGTTACTGTTGTGCCTTATAACCACCCTGCAGAAAAAATCATTGAAGAAAACCCGGACGGAATCATGATTTCAAACGGGCCCGGAGATCCGAAAGTCCTGAAAGAAACCATCGAATGTGTAAAAAGGCTCATCCCAATAAAAATCCCGATATTCGGCATATGCCTGGGGAACCAGATTCTATCTCTTGCGCTTGGCGCAGACACTTACAAGCTAAAATACGGCCACAGAAGCCAAAACCAGCCGTGCAAAGACATGTTTTCCGGAAGAACATACATCACAACACAGAATCACGGCTTTGCTGTTGACAAAGGCTCGCTGCCGGATGATGTTTCTGTCTGGTTCGTTAATGCGAACGACGGAACAGTTGAAGGCATAAAACATAAGGTGCTGCCATGCTTTTCAGTCCAGTTCCATCCCGAAGCAATGCCGGGGCCGACAGATACTGCATTTTTGTTTGATGTTTTTTTTGAGACAATTGAAAAAACGGTTGACAAATGCAGATGATTATATGAACGAATTTTTAAGCGCACAAAAGATAAATGCGCCAATTAAAAAGGTCTTGGTTCTTGGCAGCGGAGCCCTTAAAATCGGAGAGGCCGGAGAATTCGATTTTTCAGGAAGCCAGGCGCTTAAAGCACTGCGCGAGTCAGGAATAGAAACTGTTCTTGTAAATCCCAATATTGCAACAATCCAGACAGACCCGTCGATGGCTTCAAAAATATACCTTCTTCCGATAGAGCCGGAATCCGTTGAGCGCGTGATAAAAAAGGAGCGCCCTGACAGCATACTTCTGAATGTCGGCGGGCAGACCGCGCTTAACTGCGGCGTTGCGCTGAATGACCGCGGGATACTTTCGAAATATGGCATCAGGGTTCTTGGAACATCAATCGAAAGCATAAGGATATCAGAAGACAGGCGGCTTTTCAAGCAAGCAATGGAAGATGCCGGGCTCAAGGTCTGCAAAAGCGCTGCCGCAAATTCTGTGGACGAGGCAATCTCAATAGCCAATGAAATCGGCTATCCGCTGATGCTGCGCTCAGGATTCACTCTAGGCGGCGCAGGAAGCGGCATTGCGAAAAATGAAAAAGAGCTGATTGAAATCGCGGATGTCGCCCTGAACGGAAGCCCCATAAAGCAGGTGCTGATAGAAGAATGTGTCGGAGGGTGGAAGGAGATAGAGTATGAAATCATTCGCGATAAAAAAGACAACTGCATCATCATCTGCAACATGGAGAATTTTGATCCTGTGGGAATACACACAGGAGAATCAATAGTTGTCGCGCCTTCACAAACTCTGAATAATGTTGAATACCACGCGCTTCGAAGCATATCGATTGCAGCTGCTAGAAAAATCAACATCATCGGCGAGTGCAATATACAGTTCGCGGTAAACCCCGACACATTTGATTACCGGATAATTGAAGTCAACCCGAGGCTTTCGCGCTCAAGCGCGCTTGCTTCAAAAGCCACGGGCTATCCCATTGCAAGCGTTGCTACAAAGCTTTGCATCGGAATGTCTCTTGATGAGATAAAAAACGCAGTCACTCAGGCGACATATGCCTGTTTTGAACCGGCGCTGGATTATATTGTTGCAAAGATTCCCCGATGGGATTTCAAAAAATTCAGGGGCGCAGAGCGGTTCATAGGAACGCAGATGAAATCCGTTGGCGAAGTGATGGCAATAGGCAGGAATTTTGAGGAAGCCATACAAAAAGCTTCAAGGATGTGCGACCCTTCAAGATACGGTGTAGTGGGCAACGGCATTGATACGTGTACGGACATATCCGAAATTGAGAAAAACCTTTCCGCGCCTACCGACTTGCGGCTTTTCTACATAGCTGCTGCAATAAAGAGCGGACTTTCTCTTGAGCGAATAAATAAGCTGACGAAAATAGATTTGTGGTTCCTGAACAAGCTAAAAAACATTATTGAAATGGAAAAAGTGCTGAAGCAGGAAAAGCAGGAGCATGGGCTTCTTAAAAATCTTCTTGAAGCAAAAAAGCTAGGATTCTCAGATGCAGGAATCGCAAAAATCAGAGGATTAAAAGAAAGCGAAATAAGGAAATTGCGCATTGAAAATGACATAGTTCCGCATGTCCGGCAGATTGATACGCTTGCCGCAGAATGGCCGTCAAAGACAAATTATCTTTACCTGACATATTGCGCAGACGATGATGATATTGATTTTTCGAAGAACAACGAAAAAGAAAAAATAATAGTCCTTGGAAGCGGGCCTTATTCAATAGGCTCATCAGTCGAATTCGACTGGTGCTCGGTCCATGGAATCTGGGGCGTCAAGAAAAGCGGAAAGGAAGCAATAATGATTAACTGCAATCCTGAAACAGTCTCGACTGATTACGACATATCCGACAAACTTTATTTTGAAGACATAAACCTTGAAACAGTGCTTGATATCTGTGACAAAGAAAATCCTCTTGGCGCAATAGTTTCTTTTGGAGGGCAAAGGCCGAATAACATCGCAGTCAAGCTTCACGAATCAGGTGTGCGCATTCTTGGAACATCGTCTGAAAACATAGACCGCGCTGAAGATCGCTCAAGATTTTCTGCATTGCTTGACGAACTTGAAATAAAACAGCCTGCTTGGTGCGCTGTTGAAACTATAGCAGGCGCGCTGGAATTTGCGGAAAATGCAGGATATCCTGTTATTGTAAGGCCGTCTTATGTTCTTTCAGGGGCTGCAATGAAAACAGTACACAGCGAAAACGAGCTTGAAAAATATATAGATCAGGCAACAGAAATATCAAGTGAGCGGCCGGTCGTCATTTCAAAATTCATTTCAAACGCAAGGGAAATTGAAGTTGATGGCGTATCTGACGGAAAAAGAGTTCTTATCGGCGCGATTGCTGAGCATATTGAAAATGCCGGCGTGCATTCGGGTGATGCAACAATAGTCATTCCAACAAGAACCGTAAAGAAAGCTGCGCTTGAAAAAATCGAGGAATACACCAAAAAAATCGCAGAAGCTCTCGAAATCAAGGGACCTTTCAACATACAATATCTTGTGGAAGATGGCAAAGTCTTTGTCATTGAATGCAATTTGCGCGCATCAAGAAGCATGCCGTTTGTAAGCAAAACCGTTGGCGTCAACCTGATTGAAATCGCAACCAATGTGATACTTGGACAGAAGCTTTCTGGAAACTTCATGCCAAAACCAAAGCATTTTGGGGTAAAGGTTCCGCAATTTTCATTCATGAGAATAAGCGGCGCAGACCCTCTGCTCGGAATAGAAATGGCATCAACCGGTGAAGTCGCATGCATCGGATTTGATTTCAACAAGACGCTGATTGATGCAATGCGCTCGGCCCAGTTCTGTGTGCCTGTAGAGTTCGGCAGGGTGCTGATATCTGCAAGCGAATCGGCGCGCCCAAAAATACTGGAGGATGCGAAACTGCTTTCAAGCATCGGCTTTGAGATATATGGAACATTGCATACATCAGAATACCTGAAGAAAAACGGCGTTGATTCAATAGTGCTTAAAAAAATAAGCGAAGGCTCCGAGATACTGGAGCACATCACGCAGAAGAAAATAGACCTTGTGATAAACATACCGCATGAAACGGAAACTGAAAGCGAACGGCATGACGGCTACATACTTCGCAGGGCAACAGTAAATTATGGAATTCCGCTGATAACGAATCCCGAGCTTGCGCACGCGCTTGTTCTTGCAATAAAGAAGGAATATGAAAAATCAAAGCTGATGGAGCTCGGGACAATATCAAAAATACCGATAGAAAGTTTGCAGGAGATTGTTGCGGCAAAGGGCTCTGAGTAAATACGTAAAGGAGAATTATGTCAACATGTAGTTTCTGTATGGTGTAGATTCTATCGGCAAAACATAGGGAGATACTATCTAACTATCGTCATCCATATTAACAACATAAGCAATCAAATTCAACAACTTCATTCGCCCTAATTTCAAATGTATTTCAGCTTCTTCAGCAGGCGTTTTTCCTTTCAAGCTCATATGCGGATTAACGAAAT
>JAHILE010000028.1 GCA_018897155.1 Nanoarchaeota archaeon
CGGCTCTTCGCCCTCCCAATACGGCGGTTTACTGCAATCTCTGTCTTGTTATCGGTTTTTATCGGCTTGATAACCTATGAAATAATTAATCTCTTCTTTGTAGATGGATGCGTAGTGTGATACGCATCATTCTTTGATAATCTGGGATATCCGGCGCATTAAATCGATGTTTCAAGCCATTAACCTTAAGAATAGGGTATTCTTTGCACAAATACAGGGCTGTCTTTGAGAAAGGTTCTATCATATACTATGAACGCTTAAGACAGGATGTGTTAGAGACTCCTTGGGCATCGAATAGTTAAGTGAATGATTGATTAAGTCTTCCAGGTCTCATCTATTTTATCTTCTTTTGTCAGGCCTTCTTTAGCCTTTTCTTTATCTCTTTTATGCATATAGAGCATTACTGCCGTAATCAGCATTATTATGAGAAGAATTATCAGAAGCCATATTGTCGGCGCCATTACGATAAGCATAGTATCACCCCTAGCGCGTGCCATTTCAATTACTGCATTTATCAATGAGTTTCGCGTTTTCTTCAAGTTGTCGCGCGTCTTTTCATAATCTTTAAGCTTCAAAGCGCTTTTCGCAAGACTTAGGGTGTTTTTTGCTTCATTTATGTAGGGCACCACTTTACTAGTGTTCTTTTTTGCAATATTGAGCTCATCCATTTCATCTTCAAGCTTGATAATCAGGTATTGGTAGTTGAGTATAGTTCTTTCTAAACTGTCATCCAAAGTCGCTTTGCCCACTTCTACGTCAATATGGCCTTCATCTTTCATTTTATCAGTATATGCAGTAAAATCAAGCGAGTAGATACCTTCGTTAGTATCTGTGTTGGTGTCCAAAGTTATCATAAATACTGCAGAATTGTTTCCATATAATTCAGATACTATTCTTGGCTGGACATCTATTATGATATCGCCGTTTATCTGTCCAAGAACCTGTATTTCTCTCAAAGCCATTGTGCCTTTGTTGGTGACAATAACATACGCCACTGCAGAGTCTCCCGGCGTGATATATATCTTATCGGGATATGATAGGGCTATGTTTTTTTTGCCGACATCCACTATTTTTTTAGGTATTGACACTTCTTTTGGAGGGTTCTCGAGTTGCACTGTTCTTATTATTTCCTCATAAGAGCCTCCGCCGGATGATGGCGGGGTTGGCGGTGGATAATATATTATATTATAATACGGCTTTACTTGAAAAACCCCCCAAGCGTTCGCAGTTTTGTTCGAATAATGCACCTGAATGCGAATCCAGAACCACCCAGGTTGCATTGGAGTATACCTTAATTTTTCCACACTTCGGCTGCCGGGAGTTAATGAACTTATTGCACCGCTTCGATTGGCTATAAGAACCAACTTACCTTCAGAAAATCCATATATGTCTAGTTCGGTCTTCTTTGAATAGGAAGTACTGCCTGAATTTGTGAATTCTACAGTGATATTCATTCGCGAGTATTGTGTTAGCTCTTTTTGATAATCGAAGTAGCTGATATAGCCGTTATCAAACGAATCGATTGAAATATTTATCGGCCTTTCCTTTTGAAGCGTGTGATTTACTACAATAAATGAGATATTTGCATTTGCCGTTTCGTTTAAGCTGTTCTTGCAGTAACCGGCTACATTGAAATGGCCCGCAATATAGAATGGCGAATTTGTCTTTGTTGAAATTGAGAGCATGTATGTAATGTTTGATATGTTTTCGAAGACATTGTTTGGAAAAAATCCTTTTGTTGTGTTTATATCTGCATATACCGCAGTTATATTTGAAGAATTGTCTGTGCAATTAATTAAAATTCTTTCGATTTCGCCAAGCATTATTATTGAATTCTCGGCAGATATATTCATATCCAATAAGGCGTATGCATCGTTTCCATAGGCCGCAAGAAATATTGCTGCAATCAGCGCGTAAATTAAAAGCGCGCCATGCAAAACCCCCTTGTTTGTTTTAGTCATACTTGTAGAGCCTCCATGCGATTATTGAAATGGCTGCAATCATTATTAAGGGAATTTTCCATCTTGTGTCTTTTTCGGGTGGCGGATTTGAAACAGTTTCTAATGATTGCGTTTCAGGGGCTGTTCCGTCTATGAAAGAGGAGATGCTTATGAGTGTTGTTCTATTGACCGTTTTTTTATTTTCCTCGGCGGAATTGCCCGACACATTTATTCTGAAGTGGAGCTTTCTTTCCTGGAAAAGCGAAAATTCAGCATCTTTATTATTTCCCGCGATTGCATTAAGGGCAATTTCATACTCTCCTGAAACTGCCTTTTCAGGCGCGGTTATGTATATATCCACAGTCTTTGCATCTATAGTATTCTTGTTTCCTGGAAGATAAATACGCTCTGTTTTTCCCAAAGGCGCGCTTCCAAGCTGAAATTGCTTTGGCAAAACTATGATGAGCCAGCCTTTAGGCACCTTGGCATCGTTTATAGTTACTGCGTATTCTTCTTCATCCGCGCTCCAAAAAAGCGTGCGGAATACTGCAGTTTCCCCGCTATTGATGCTTGCTGTTGATGACTTTTGCAGTGTTCCAAGATTCAGGGCAAATGCTGTCGGGATTGCAAAAATCATTAATGAAGTGATAATTAAGGCTTTAAGGAGGCGCGCTTCCACTTTTAACACCTTGTATAAATACAGTTCCGTTGTAATTTGCCGCATATATCGGCGGCACGTTTAACCAATACCATGTTGTGATATTGGTAAATGAGGCAACGTCAATCTTTAGAGGGTTGTATGTTTGAGTCATATTGAATGATGAGGAATATGCACTTGAGGTATTGCTCCATGTCAGGTTTCCTACGCCCAGAGAATATCCCAAGGAGCTGTTTTCCATATTCGTTCCCTTAATGTATAAATCCGTATTGCAGCTCCCTTGATTTATGGTTATATTGTATTCGTCGCCGGCATTTCCCAGGGCAGGATTTTGATATGTGTTTGGTGCAAGCGGATTTTGGAAATCTATTGAAGCCCATTGTGCGGTTATATCAATAAAGCAATCTACTATAGAGACAGTTGCAAATGATGTCTCGTTTGGCGTTGTCCATGTTGAATTAGAGCTGAAATTTACGCCCAGTTTCCACGAGCTTAATGTTGAATCGGTAGCATTGATGATCCATGTGAGATTGCAAATTGAGCCTTCAGAAAGGATTTCAGCGCATGATTTTGTTGAGCTTGCCAAGGTTTCATTTATAAAAAATGGATCTGTGCCCGCAACGGAGCTGATGGGCGTGTCAGGATTTGCTGATGTTTGGTTGTACAGTATAGTTCCCGAGACGTTTGCGCAACTTCCTTGCCTGCATATAATTGTTGCGTTTACAAGAAACGTGGTATTTTGGGCAAAAAGAGTGGTTTCTGTTGCTATTGGTTCTGACAGATTTACTTCCATAGTTGTATTTAATGTAAAGTACACTATAGAACCATTCACGTTTCCTGCACTGTCATTAACATAAACGCCAATGTTATTTGCTCCCGGCGCGATAATTATTGTCGTATTTGGTACAAACGTCGTATTCGGGGCTCCATTCAGCGAATATTGCCATGCATCCAGAGGTGAATCATCTGCAGCGCTTACATTAAGCTCAATCACTTTATCAGTATATGTTGTGTTCTTTGGCGATAATATATACACTGCGGGCAAAACCGTGTCTATAATTACAAACTGCCGTATGCTTTGATTCCAGTCGCCGGTAGTGTTTTCTGCCCAGATTGTATAGTTGTATATTCCGTCAGCCAGCTCAGTCATATTTATGTGCCAATTAATCAATGAGTCGTTTAGCATCGAAACATTAGTAAATCCGGATAAGTTGCCCCATTCAATAAAAGACCGGTTTATGTCTTCGCTTGATGTTATATTCACATAGGTCCAGTTAAATGCCGTATAAGAATTATTTGCAAGCGTCGGCGCAACGAATTCCATTATTGGAAGGGCAGTTGTTATACCCATAATTAAAAGCAGGATACAAAAAACGACGCCTGAAAGCATTTTGCACTTAATCTGTCCATAATTGCGTGAACTGAATTTATTGGCCGTGCATATAATCGCAGTCATGGAAGTCACCAGTTTTTCACATACTTTGAAAACCGCCTTCCTTTTGCTTTTTTTTCGCGCGCCCTATCCGATTCGCTTATCTTGTTTTTTATCTCAAAAATCATGTTTCTATGGACACTTCTTTTTCCATTTACCGAATATTTTTTTGAAGCCAATCTTCTTTTTCGAAGCGCCAAAGCTGTTGAAAAGCTGATTGCTGCAAACGCGGCAACATAGACTAAATCGCTTTGCGCGGCAAAGAATGTCGAGAACGCAGTAGGCATGCCAAGCGAAAATGCTGATGTTGTCGAATTTGTGCTTTCCTCACCTAACGGAGCCTCTGTCTGTGTGATAATCACAGAACTGGAATCATTTGCAGATGGCAGGACTGTAAGCGCGAAATTCTGCAGTCTCACGAAGTCACCTTTTGATGCCTCAATTGATGCGCCGAATGTCGCCTTTGCAGCATCATCCGGAATTTCAAAATGCACCGACACGCTTTTTTCAGCATCAGCCTTTACTTGTTCCACCGTATCCGAAGGCATTATGCGGTAATAGTTTGTTGGCAGGCCTTTTATTGAAAGCTTCATATCATTTAAATCGGCTTCACCGACATTTATTAGGCGGAACTGCACATCAGTTGTGTCTCCAGGCTTCATCCGTATTGTATCCGGGCCCATTATTGCGAGATCGGATGTTTTTACAACTGTGAATGCAACCTGCTTTTGCGAAGAAATATAGGGTGTTTTTGAAACGATTACTGTTGCAGTGTATGTGCCTTCTGCTCCCGGGCTGTCAAGCTCAAGCGAAAATATTCCCTGCGCATTGGATTTTCCCGAAGCGATAATCGGCAGGCCGCTTAAAGATATTGTGATTGATGCCTCAGGAAGCGTATTTTTTGCTCCGTTAAGGGCAATGCCCGTGATTTTTATTTTTTCATTTAGGGCGTAAATGTCTTTTTCCGCGCTTGCTTCGACACTTGCGCCATCCGGGCTTCCTATGATATATGCTGCGTTCAGTTCTGCGGAATCGATGTTTGCGACTTTTCGCACAGTGTCGATTTTTGAGTTAATTGTTTTCCAGTCTGTCATACATGCCTTTTTCCCCGAATTCCAGTTCTCGCAAATATATGCGCTAAGAAGCGATTCATCATTGATTTTGCTTTGATCATACGGCAGCTTTAGATGCGCATCCGAATAGTCAAATGCTGCTCCATAATAGTATATTCCCGCTCCCTGTATTCCGCTGACAGTGCCGGAAACAATCGGCTGATACTTTATTCCGAAGTCGAATTCATTTATGTTTGTATCTATATTTGCGTCAAATATTTCAAGCATTGGCGTTCCATCAGTTATTTGAATTGTGTATTTTGCCGGAGGGAGAAGCGTTGAATACGCGCCGTTGCCATCCACTTTGACAGTCACTACATTTGCGTTGCCAGAAATAAATTTCAGCTGCACTTGAGTGCTTTTCTCAGTTGCCAAAAAAATATTTCCCGAAACAGGAATTGTGTATAAGATGCTCTTGGAATATGAATTCGAGAAATTATTGTAATTGAAGGCGATTTTTAGCGTATGCGCTCCGGCAGGCATTGAAGGCGCGTTGAATTTGACATTATACACACCGCCAGTTGCAGGCGTTATTTCGGTGATGCTTGCGCTGGTCGAATCCATCTGGATTGCAAGATATTCCTTTTTAATTTCTACGGGGTTGCCGCGCTCGATTGCTTTGAGTTGCACAGTGATTGCATCGTTTGCCGAAACCCATGTTTTGTCAACACTTAAAAATGAAGATTCAATTGAATTAAAGATCTGTAGCTCTGATGCTGAAGAGATAGTTATCCTGCCGTAGTTTGCGCTTATTGAAAGCGTTTTTATTCCGGCAGTTTGCCCGGCAGTTGAAAACCGCAAAATCCAGCCGGCTGCGAAATCATAATACGGCTGCGCTAGAAGCGCTACATTCGCTCCGTTAAGGCTGACGCCAAAAGCAATGTCCGACCTTACCACTCCGCTGTCTTTTTTTACGAATACGTTTGCTTCTTCAATATCGCCGATATATATGGGTGATGTTATTTTATTGACATTCATGCTGAGATTTGACACTGTGAAAAAAATTGACCGGTTTGCCGATTCATTTAATGCATTTTTGCAAAAAACAGTTGCATTGAAAACACCGGTCTTGTAGAAATTGGATGTCTGTGTTGTGGGTATCGCAAGGTAATAATTTCCGTTTGAGTCAACTGTGAAAAGATTATTTGGGAATATTGCGGTTGTTGTTGTTATATCCGCATAAGGCGGCGCAAGCGCAGTCGAATTATCATCTGTGCAATTCAGGAATATGGTTTCAGTTTCGCCGAGCCAGAGATTTGGCTCCTGCAAAGAGATATTATTTATGATTGGAAATGCATAGCCTGCTGTTGCAGAAAACAAAAAGACCATTAAAAAAGATGCATGAAGCAATCTGTTTTTCATTTGTTTTACCCCTTAAAACTATTATACGCCCAGCCAGTCCATAAACCGGCCAAGCCACTTGTTTAACCCTTCTTCTTTTTTCATTGCGAATGTTTTTATCCCGTAATTGTGGCCGTCTTCACTGATGGCGATTAATGTTATTTCGCGTTCATAAAAAGCGCCGGTTTCATAGCGTATTGACGCTGATTTTTCACCATCTGCAGCAATCTCTCCGATTTCATTTTGCTCGAACAGCCAGGCGCGAGGATGCTTTAGCGGATACACAATCACATTTTTCGCATCGTTCTGGCTTTTTACGCGGAATGCGATTTCATTGTTATAGACGCGCACGCCGCTTATTTCAAGCGTGTTTGCCGAATCCCCTTTGCCGGATGTCTCTGTTAGGTTGCCGATTTCAATTATTTCATAGGCGCGATAAAGGCGCGCTACTGTAGTCCATGTCTCGTTTTCGTTTGGCGCATACCAGTACAGGTTTATTGTTTTGCGCACCCCCGGATTGAGCGATTCTTCTTTGCTCCAAAGCGTTGCGGCGTATTTTGTTCCATTGAATACGTCAATGCGAACTCGGGCGCCATATTCAAGGCTTCCGGAATTAAGCACATCATAGCTTATTTTCAGCATGTTGTTGTACGAATCGTGGTTGATTTCCTTTGACTCGGAACTTATTTGTTCTGCGACATTCACATCGATTCTTGATGAATTTGCAGCCGATGCCGCCATCATTACCGCTAACAGAACTGCAATAATTTGAAGCCCTGTTTTTTTCATGCATTATTCCCCTGGTTTATTAGTTCCTTGTTTTCAGTAAGTATTTGTAATTATTCTATTCATAGCAGTTTGGCCGCTATTATGTTTTTCGGCTTTTTCACAATTATGTCTATTTCTCCGGAATAGTTTCCAAGCGCGGTGTCATTTTTTGTTTCAAGTATGATTTCAATAGGCTTGGGCGCGTCTTTTTGGAGCAAAAAATTATTCTCGCTGAATTTTACCATTGGCGATATGTTTCCGTATGCTGTAAGCATTATTTTTGAAGGCCCTTCGGCAACGTTCTCAAGCGTTATGAATCGTTTTCCCAGATTTCCGCCCCGCGGAATTATTCCGAAATTAATGCTTTCCGGATCCAGGGCAAAACCCATAGTTATATTTTGCCCGCTTACATTGCTTATCTCCACTCTTGCAGGATAGCGGTTTATTTCATAGCTGAAAAGCATATTCTCATCAATTGCAAGCGTCTGGTTAGTGGCAAGCGTTTTTGGAGCTTGAGGAGAATACAGTATTGTGGCAATTCCGCCATACATAAGAACAAAAAGAGCCGCTACAAGAATTACTGCAAAAACCTTAGGATTGATTTTTTCCAGATGTTTTGGTTTTTCCGGATTTTCGGCTCCCCTTTTCATTAACAATCACACAATAATAATTGTTCTTGTTTGCTTATATATGTTTGCAGGCGCCAAAAACGCGGTGCAGCGCTTATTTTTTGGCTCTTAAACAGGCAGATGTCCAAAAGACGAAACTTCAAAAAATCAGTTGCTTGATGCGTTTTCTGAGTTTCAGGAATCTTTTTCGTCTTTTGAGTATAGCTTGTATGCGATTATGATGATTATGAGTATTATCAGCCACACAAGATAATTGCTTCGCAGACTTTCGATTTTGGCAACCGGTTCCGGAGTTGTGATTGCCTTCGGATGCTTTATCAGTATTGTCGCTTCTTTTGACGTTGAATTTACGCCGTAGTCGACAGTTGCATTCACTTTATACATCCCTTCCAAAGAGAAACTTTCTGGCTTGAATTTTGCACTCATTATCGTGGTTTTTCCGGGTTTTACAAATGTATGTCCGGATGCCAGCGAGCCTATTTTTGTGCCGTTTTCATAATATGCTGAAATCGATGATGCGCGCGCCGATACTGTGGCAGTTCCCGTATTTTGGAAATAGACGTCTATTTCAACAGTTCCGTCCGTAGTTTCTTCGTTTTGCAGAATGTCCAATATCCTTCCCTTTACTTCGCATTTTCCATCGATATTAAACATAATGGTTATTGCAGTAAGTGCAATTATGTTTACCGCGGTTCCGTATTCCTCAACTACATAAGGGTTCGGCCGGATATGAAGCGCATGATTGCACGGTTCCGCATCACTTGGCACATTTAAGACAAAGCTCACTTTTTTCCAATCCGCAATGCTTCCGCCTGCGGTTTTAAGCGATTCATTAGTGTGCTGCAGAACATATGGGTTGCTTGGAAAAAACGCCCAGCTTGAACTATCTTCTTCAGAGACTTTGTCTGCAATGCCCACATAATCTGGTTTTTTGAAATAGGCGATGTTTGAGCGCTGCGCGTCAAGCTTCACAAGTATCTCGTCTTTTGAAGAAGTTACGATAAAAAATGAGCCTACTATGCTCGTTCCTTTTGAGAGGTTGCCCAGGTCAAGAACAATCGGCGATACGCCTGCCTGTAGATCTTTTGCATCTGCTGTTGTTGAAAGCGCAAACGCGAAAAGAAAGATAATTGCGATTGGGAACCACATACCGATTCCTGCTGTTTTGCAGATTTTGGCACTCATTAGCATAGAATTCGCTTTTAAATCATATATATCCGTCGGTTAATGGGGTTATTTAAATAATGCCCGACCAAATATATTTATGAACGGTATACGGCTCAATACGCTTCCTCCGACTTTGCGCGAGAATGCGCGATACCTTGTATTCGAAATTATCTCAAAGAAAGATTTCGATATAGCCGAAGCAGTGGACGCCCTTTGGCAAAACAGCCTCATGCTCTTTGGCGAGACCGGCGCCTCAAAATTTTCGCTTTGGGTCCCTTTCAATCTTTACGACCGCGAGAAGAAGCGCGGGATTGTGAAATGCGCGCATACGTCAGTCGAGGAAGTACGGTCTGCGATTGCCGCAATCAAGCAAATCGGCAACGAGCCTGCAATTATGCATGTTCTTGGCGTGACCGGCACAATACTTTCTGCAAAAAAGAAGTTTTTCGGGATTGTTGACCTTAAGGCTTTCCAGAAAGAGCAAATTCAGGCATAGCCGGGGTGACTGCATGGAAAACGAAGTCCGCAGAAAGAACATTTCATATTTTCTTGAAACTTATGGCATCCGCCTCAAAAAAAGCCTTGGCCAGAATTTTCTTGTCGATAAAAATATAATCCGAAAAGAAGCAGAGCTTGCCCAAATAAAGCCTGGTGAGACCATTCTTGAGATAGGTCCGGGAGTAGGATTTTTGACGCGCGAACTTCTCTTGCGCACGAAAAATCATCTCGCTAGCGCTCGAAGCTTTTTGAACCGAAGATTCAAAAGCCTAGAGCAACGAAGTTGCGAAAGGATTCCAGCCCGGAGCGAAAAGCGAACGGCTGGAAAAGTAATTGCAATCGAGTTTGACAAAAATCTTGCGGATATACTGGAAAAAGAATTTCAAAAAGAGATTGCTGAAAAGAAGCTAGAAATCATTTATGCAGACGCGCTGGAAATAGATTTTCCAAAGTTCGACAAATGCGTCTCAAACATACCTTACGAAATCTCGTCAAAAATAATCCTGAAACTCGGCAAATGCAAAAAGCCCGCAGTCCTTATTATTCAGAAAGAATTTGCAGAGAGGCTCATTGCATTGCCTGGAGCGCGCGAGTATTCAAAAATTTCAGTGATGTCGCAGTATTATTTCCGTACAGAGCTGCTGCACATTGTTTCGAAAAAATCTTTTTTCCCTTCACCAAATATCGATTCAGCAATCGTGCGGCTTGAACCGCAAAGCGAAGCGTTCATAAAGTCGCTTGGCATTGCCGATGAATCACTCTTCTTAAAAATAATTCATGCGCTTTTTCAGCATAAGAACATGACTGTCAGGAATGCGCTGATACATTCGCGCGGGGAATTCGGACTTGACAAGGAAACTGCAAAAAAAATAGCGGAGAATATTTCGCTGAAAGGCACAAAAGTCCGGATGCTTGATCTGATAATGATTGCACAAATTGCAGGAGAAATGTATGTCCAAGATATTTAATATATTTTCAATAGATGGCATAGTGTAACATTATCAACCGGCGGCGCTTAATGACTTTTGATGTTTTTTTCTTATTTTTTCTACAATTGCTTTTGTTCTTCTGAGGTCTTTTTCAAATTCCTCTGAATAGTGCAGCGCCATTATCCTGGCATTTTCCCGGGAAATGCCGTTTTTACTGTCCATTAAATTATTCTCTTTTGCGAAGTTCACGATTTTGTCAGAAATGGACTTTCTTTCTTCAATCATATTTTCTATCTGTTTCAATAATGGGGCGTATATTTTAGGAGTGTTTGATTTGGCAAACCTGAAAAATTGTTGCGTATATTTGTGCAGTTCATCATTGTCGAACCCTTCATAAGCGCTTGCTTTTTGTAATATTCCTCTCACATGAGTATGCGGTGGGATGTATAGTATTCCGTTGCGCAGACGAAAAGATTGTTTTATTCCAATATCTGAAGGCAGCACTTCGATGAACTCTCTTTGTATCTTCTTAAGGCTTGATTTTATCAAAACTGAAACACCCAGAATAATGCTCAAATAATTCATATCCATGCCTCTTGATTCAAGCGTTCCATGTTTGTTTATTTTTACAGGATTCCAGGAGCTGTCAAGTTCGTAAGCGCATAATTTTTTTATGTCTGCATTTACGCCTGCCTTTTCTACAGCATTCATCCAGTTTTGATGCCTGTTTTTTATCCGCTTCATTAAGTCAGTCCCTGTTTGCTCGTATGGCAAAAGCGCGCCAACCTGCTGAAAATTACTATACACTCCGGGATAGCCCAGTTTTTTCCCGCCGCGATATACAATCATTCTTGAATTTTTTGCAAGCATATTTCCTTCAAAAAAAGGGGATGATTGCGTAAGAAGGGTTATTATCGGATCTATCGCTATTGCAAAATTATAGCTGCTCAAAAGGCTTCTTTTAAGCTTGCTGTTAACCAGAATTTTCAGGCTTTTTGTCTTATGGTCAAAAACACCTTTTGGAAGTGCGTAATGATGGTGAAATCCGGTTACTTTTGTAGCATGGCAGAAATTTTTTGCGCCAAGTATTTTTTCTTGTATTATATAACGCCCATCAGGGTGTGGCGTAATCCTGGACTCAATTTTTCCGGGATATGTGGAAAACGGATATAGTTTGAGCTTATTCTTTTCCGCCACTTCAATTATTTTCTCCAGTGAGGTTATAATCTCAATAGCTGGATTGTTGGCATCTTTATGCGGATAACAGCATAGTTCAATTACATTCAATCCGCATTCTTTGACAACTGCAACATTTGGATATTTTTTTTTGATTTCATTTATCAGATTCAGCGATTTATAAGAAATATTGCCTTCGTTATCAATGATGTGCAGTTCTATCTCTAACCCCGTCATTGATCGCTTTAATGGTTTTTTATCATTCTGCTTTTCTGCCAAATTTATTAGGTGCATCAGATGTCTCCATAACCTATGTGTGATGAGAAATATATAAGCCTTAATGAGAATATCAGCCTATGGGAAAAACAGCAAGGCTATTTCATAAAATAAAACGCATATTTGAAAAACTGAGTTTATTGAGCCCTGTTTTAATCCGGCCCACTTCAGATTCTATAACTGTTTCTCTATCAAAACGCTTTTTGCTTTTTCAGCTTTTGAATCAGTTAAGCCAAAAAATAGATGAGGATCCGCGCCTAAACTTCATGGGTTTTCTTAAAACACATAAGATATTCAGCACAAGCCTTAACGGAACCGTCCGTGATTTTTACAGAGACCGGGATGCTTTATATTTTACATATTTTTTCACATATAAGGAACTGCATCTTAGAGTTAAATCGGATATTGAAAGAGTTTATAAGATAAATGCGGATGTCAAAGTTACAATATTTAAGGATGGTCTGGTTCTTTATGATAATTACAAAAATCGCCAATTTAACATACTCTTATTGACATGCCATTCCGGTTCATATCTGCCGGAAAACATTGAGCAGAAACTTTTCCTGACAAGAGAACAGCGATACAAAGAGGAGGATATCGCTTCGGATGAAATCTATAGCGAGCTTGTCTTAAAGCAGGGTGGCATCTGGATAGATAATAAAATGTCACGGTATTACTGCGATCTTAACAGGAGTATGTCAAAGAGCATATATAAGAACAGGCCCAAAAAAAATATTATGATTTGGAAACAAAATTTGACGGATGAAGAAAAAGAAAATATCCGCCAATATTATAGGGATTTTTATTTTCTTTTGAAGAAACTGCTTGACATATATAAATTCAATGTGATTTTTGACGGGCACACTATGCAAGACATGAAAGGGAGGGCAAATATCAGCATGGGAACTCATTTCATTCCAAAATTTTATTTGCCGATTGTTGGCAGCATCAATAAAAAGATAATTTATTTGGGCTACAAGTCCGTAGGGATTAACGAGCCGTATGGTGGCGGGTTTATCCTTGAATGGATTTCAACCAAATATCCCAATCTCTTTATTTTTTCAATGGAAGTTAACAAAAAGCTATATATGACTAAAAACCGGCTAAAAATCAAACAAAAAAATGTATCTGCTCTGGCAGAGGATATGGTGGATATTTTTGACATCATTGAAGACAAAAAGTATCGCTTGCCGGAAAATAAATATTCTAAACTGAATGAAACTCTTTGAACCTGATTGCTGCGAAATTGTTTATTTGACTGCAGTACATCATTTGGCGTATTGCTCAGTTACGTTTATCAAATTTTTTATGTGCGATATAAATCAAAACCGCAAGCGCAATACCCAGACCAGCAAGCTTGAAATATTGGTCAAGATGATATAAGTAAATCCAAGAGTTTGCTAAAGACCACAGGAACAAAAGCACGCCGCCGCCAATAAATCCTGAGCCTACGCCTTCAACATGCATTCTGCTTCCGGCAATGATTGACACGATTCCGATAATAATGAGTATTATAAACGTATTTTTGGCATGCGCGTATTGCGGACTTTTTTTCTGGAATTCTTCATCGCACTTTGCGCTTTCTTTTTGGCACTCTTTGAATTTCTCGCTTTGTGTAATATTAAACGAGCATTCTTGCGCCTCTTTTGGAAAAGGCATGGGTACAGTGCTTGAAGTATCATAATATTTGCTTTCGCATTCACGCACAGGAGCGTAGCAGTCGTATTTGAGATAGCATTTGTTTACTGAATAATCGTATTCTGGCATCGGGTAAATAACATTCAGCGCGTATGCTGCAAACGCCGCAAAGACAACGGCGATTCCGATTGAAAGAAATGTTTTTGAAAGGCTCATAAAATACACTGAACTTAAGAGTATTTATATTTTCAAGGAGCATTTTACTCATATGAAGAAAATCACGCAAATAAGTTGTGTTTTGCAATGCGCAACAGTAAACGACTTATATGACCTATCCTTGAAATCGGCTCAATCTAAGGAGAAAAAGGTATTCATATATGAAAAGAGTGACCTTTCAAAAATTATCGGAAGTGAAAAGGCAGAAGAATTAAGAAAATTATTCCTCAAAAATGAAATAAAAATCAAACAAATAACAAATGTACCGATAATCCCTTCCTTTTCAAGAAATGTTGAATTTGTAAATAACTGTATGTTTTTTAGAGATCTGCCTAAAGAAACGTTTAATATCGATAACGAGATACTTATTTTTGATGATATTGTCGCAGTCTATAATATTGAGCCAAAGTTAAAATTAACAATTATCAAAGACAAGAGTTTCGCTGAAAATCAAAAGCAACTTTTCACGAATCTTTGGGAACAAGGGCAAACTCCGAAATTGGGCTTTGAATATAAGCCAAACCACAGTTTTTACAATTCCATTAATTTCGCCATACAAAAAAAACACATAATTGTTTATCCGGACAAGGATGCTTTAGGCATGGCAAGCGGAAATACTTTATTAGTTCTTGATTATGAAGAAAAATTAAGGAGGCAATCCGAGGACTTAAAGTCGTATTTTAACGGTCCGTCTCCTCACTTGCCTTTAGAACTTCTCAATGGAATGGATTTTTTATAGCTAAGCAAAAATTAAATAAATTGATTTGAAATATAATTTATGTGGGCTCTCTTTTTAAAACAACGCGCATCAATAGATTAAGAATTACATTATCACAATGCCTTTTTTTGTCACATCAAATTCAGCCCATGATCTGGACACCGCGGTGCCGCGCATTTTTGCCACGCGAAGCAGGCGCTTGTCCATCTCAAATTTCATTTCGATAAGCCCTTCTGCCATGTAATTCAATATTGCAACTGTCTTTTCGTCATGTATGCCTTCTTCTATTGTAAAAAGCAGGGTTGATTTCTGCGAGATGGCTGATGCTATAAAATCCTTTAAGAATTTCAATGAGAGCTCAGGGTCTGAATAAAGGAGAAGCGTTGACAGCGAGTCTACAACAATTCTTTTTCGTTCTTTTCCGACATCGTTTAACATATCCTCAAAAATCATAGAGAGTTGATTCAAGTCTGAAAGGCCTGTCAGAGCGTATCGTGATGATGATTGTACCCCGATTCTATAAGAAAAGCAGTCAAGGAAAATTATCTTGTTTTTTGTCTCCCAGCCGAAACGCGACATTGACGTTTCTATTGTTTCCGGCCTGACATCAAATGTAAGAAATATGCATCTTTCGTTTTTCTTTAATCCTTCATGCATGAATTGCTGGCAGAAAATGCTTTTGCCGACTCCCGGCGTTCCATAAAGCAGCACCGAAGTGCTTTCAGGAAATCCGCCTTCAAGCATGCCGTCTAGTTTTGGAATTCCCGTAGAAGTATTATTTGGTTTGATAGCCATAATGATCATCAGCTACTAGTTCTGCAGATATTATTCATCTATTCGCGCGATGAATTCGTCGCAATCGTCTCCAAGGCCTCCGCAAAGCGTTTCTGTGACTGTTATGCGCTTTCCGATCTTTGCTTCAAGAATTCCTGCAATAAGGCCTGCTTCAAAGAAACAAACTTGTTTTCCTACCGGTGGCATTTCCCAACAGGTGGAGCAGTGTTCAAGCCTGTAAACATATCTTCCGTTTTGCGTTCCGATAACTTTTAGCTTTCCAAATCCTAGGTCGCCGAAAAATTTCACAAGAAATATATTTGCATCGGGAATCTTTCCCTTTATTCTTTCCGCAAGCGTGTGCTTAGCGAATTTTTTTCCCGCCATATAAAGCGCGGAAAAATAGCCGACACTAAGCCATTCCAACGAATAGATTATCGCCCTTTTTGACATGATGCTTTCTTTCCCGCGTTTTTTCCCGGAAAAGTAATCATCAAGTTCTGATTTTATTGCAGTTTCCCAGCGTTCTATCATTTCTCTCAACTCCGTTAATGACTGGTGCGTTCGGCGAAGCCGAATGCGCCTCAGTGCTCAAGGTTATGAGGAACCTTGGCGTTCTATCATTTCTCACCCACTTCATTATAAAGACGATGCCTCGACAATATGATATGGATTACACATGTTCTGTTTTATAAAGCATGTAGAAGCCATACACCAGCAAAATCGAGCCGGATATTGAGTATATCAGGTATACGTTGAAGAATTCGCTTATGATTAAGTGGAGAGGGCGCGCAATTTCAGATGCTGCGAAAAAAACAATTCCCTGATAGATGTATTTCCAGTAATTTACTTCCACTACAAAATTCTTGGAATACTTGTAGATGAACCATGACAGAGAAACCAGAAGTGCAGCAGTTATCCAGCTTGACACGAGTAATGTGCTTTCAAACATTTCTTGTCTCCTCCTCTATTTTATATATTCCGTATGTTGCAAGCAGTACACCTAATGGCTGCATGATGCTGTAAAAAAACACGTAATTCTGGAATGGGAACCATTCAATTACAAAAGGCAAAAACATCAGCGTATTTACCCCCATATAGAAAGACAATCCCAGAAAAAACAGCTTCCAGAATGATGGTATGGGACGATTTTCGAAGAACTCTGTCAGATACTTGTTAAAAAAATATATTGCGCCTGCAAGCAAAAGGATGAATGCGGATTCAAAAATGTATTTATAGAGATACATACTAATATATTATAGCGCATAAGATATTTATATATGAGTGCTATCAAAGAGAGAGTGGTGGGTTTGTGTTTGAAAAAATAGTTACTGGGATAAGCGGTTTGGATGTTCTTCTTGAAGGAGGCATTCCGAAAAATCACACGATTTTGCTTGCCGGAACTTCCGGCTCGGGGAAAAGCATTTTTTCGATGCAGTTTCTTTTGGCAGGGGCCCAAAAAGGCGAACCGGGACTTTATATTACCTTTGAAGAGGATGAGGCAAGTGTTCTTAAAGTTTTTGGCGAGTTTTCATGGGACTTGAAAAAATTTCTTAAAAATGACCTGATACGGATAATACGTTATGACCCCTACAGGTTTCAGGACATAATGGACATAATATCCAGCAACATAAAGCAGATGGGCGCAAAACGGATTGTAATAGACTCGGTTTCTGCTATCGGCCTTTATATACAGGATGTGCGGGAGATAAGAAAGACGCTTGTTGATATACAGAGCTTAGTAAAAAGCACGGATTGCACTGCGCTGATAATAACCGAAGCACCTTCAGATAATCCAAAAAAGCTCAGCAGATTCGATGTCGAAGAGTTTGTTGCGGACGGAATAATTGTCTTGTATTACACGCCGGTTTCAAACGAATACACTCGGGGCATTTTCGTATGGAAAATGCGCGGAACAAACCATTCCAGAAAGATACATCCTTTCAAAATAACTACTAATGGCATAACGGTTTATCCGAAAGAAGAGGCTCTTGTAAAATTATGATATTACAGCGCTTCAAATAATTGCCTGCAGCGGTTCATTGGCAATTTATGGCTCTTATCTGCGGAGTCAAATATTCTTTGTTTTTGAAATATTTATGAACTTCGCTCGAGGAATATATGATTTATTGGCGGTATGAAAAATGGAAAACAAAGAAAACTTTAAATCGTCTGTATCTGGAAAAGGTGTTGCTTCAGCCGGCAATTCTTCAAAAAAATCTGATGGGAACAAAAAGGTTTCTGTTTCATCAAAAATCGATAAATATTTGCGCTCAAAGCTTGCGCCTGTAAAAAAAGAAGAAAGTGATGTAGAAAAATTGCGCTTCAGGCTGAAAGAGAGAAATCTTCTAAAAGATTATGCTGTGCTTTCTGTGCCTCTTAAAACAAGAATGTATAATACAATTAATATGCTTGTTTCGAATTTTATGCGCGCAGAAACATCTAAGAATTCAAGAATCGCAGCAAATGTTTTTTTCGGGGGCTTTGTTAAAATATCTCCGGAGTATTTTGAGCCGTTAAAGGATGCCATTGCCATATCGGATATGAAGATTATTCCTGAAAGCTATATCGGTATAGTGAGCGCAATCGCATTTTCCGCAGCATTCTCTGCGGCGCTGATCATTGCGGCAATTTCTGTAGTGTATGGGCTGAGCTTTTTATTGATGCTGGTGGGGATGCTGATTTTTCCCGCGCTTGTTTTTTTAATAACATTTACTCTCGGATATGCATATCCTTTTCAAAGAGTGAAGTCAAAAATGCAGGACATAAATACAAATCTTCCGTTTGCAATAAATCACATGGCTGCGATAGCGTCTTCCGGAGTTCCACCCGAGAAAGCATTCGAAATGATGGCGCAGTTCAAGGAATATGGCGCGGTTTCCATCGAATCAAGAAATCTCGTCAGGCAAATAAACGTATTTGGAAAAGACATACTTAATGCCATACGATTTACCGCTATGCGCACACCGTCAAAGGAATTTAAAGAGCTTCTTTATGGCATTCTTTCAATAATAGAAACCGGAGGAAATATGAAAGACTATCTTAATGAAATGTCTCAGCTCGCGCTTTTCAATTACAAGCTCGCAAGGAAAAAGTATATCGAGACGCTTTCAACATACGCAGACATTTACACAGCAATATTGATAGCTGCGCCGCTTTTCCTTGTTTCAATACTTGCTGTGATGAATATGGTTCCGGGCTCATCTGTAGGGGGGCTCAGCATAGAGGACTTTATGTGGCTGGGCGTATATGTACTAATACCTGTTTTGAATGTCGGCTTCCTTTTATTCATTTCATATACTCAGCCGGATATGTAATTTATTAAGTGATGTTTTATGAAGACTCCGTTACAGAAAATTTTCAAATTAATGAAAACGAACGAGGAAAAGAGTACTATCATAATATCTGTTTTCGGAGGTATAGTATTCTTTCTTTTCAGTTATTTTTACCTTATACCAAAATTGAACAATGAGTTTATGTCTAACATCCTGATACTTCTATCATTTATTATGATGGGAGTCCCGCCGGCAATGCTCCGTTACAATAAATATCAACAAATGAAGGAAGTTGAAGAATCATTTCCTGATTTCATACGTGATATAACTGAAGGGTTGAGAGGCGGCATGACGCTTTCGCTTGCAATAAAATATGCGTCTAACAATAATTATGGCGCGCTAAATTCTCATATAAAGACTCTTGTTGCGCAAATAACCTGGGGGATTCCATTTGATAATGCACTGCATAATTTTGTCAAAAGTATAGATGATCCGACAATCACAAGGGCAATTTCAACAGTGATAGAAGCGCACAGGTCTGGCGGAAATATTGCAGAAGCTCTTGATGCTGTGGGAAAATCCACTGTGGAAATAGAGAAGCTTCGCCGTGAAAGAACATCAAGAATTTCAAGCCAGATGATGACTGGATATGTCATCTTTTTCATTTTTGTCGTGATAATGATAGGTATGAGGGAATTCCTTCTTCCAGCACTTACATGGGGATCAGCAACATCTCCTGGAGCTGAGGAGATGATGGCTGCTTCAAATGCAAATGTGAACGTAGAGGCATACGGGCGAATGTTTTCACATCTTGCAATAATACAAGGTATCTTTTCAGGCCTTGCAATAGGAAAACTTGCAGAGGGCAATCTTTCAGCAGGCGTAAAACACGCCGCTTTGATGTCCTTGATGGGGTATATAACTCTTATGTTGGCACATACTTTACTTGGCGGTGCGTCTGTAGTTAGCAGTGTTGGCGTTTGAATGGTGCTGTTGCACAATTCGCAGAGCACATACACCTTAGCGTTATCTGCAAAGCTAAAACCGAGTCATTCAAAATTCTTGCGTTCAACGCTAAGATTTGAGCAAGAATTTTGGCATATATAAATCTTATGCAACAGCACCCGTAAATGCGGACATATAATCTTTATATAGACAGAAGGATAAATAGTAATATTCAAAAGAATATAAGTTTTAGTCATATTATTTAATTGTTCAATGTGGTAAAATGAGAATCTTAAAGGGAGTATCTCCGCTTATTGCTTCAGTTCTATTGATTGCATTTACCATGGCTATAGCGGCAGTTTTAACTGCATGGATTTCAGGCTTTACAACAGCGCAAAGGGAAAAGACTGCAGTTTTTGAAGAGAAAATAGCATGCAATTACGGATTTATAGAGAACGATATTGATTTTACGGAATATAATTATACTGATGATACAACAGCGTTTTTCAAGACACGGCTAAAGAATACGGGCACCATAGACCTTTCAATAGGTAGATATCAGACATGGTTCGAAGACAGTTCAGTTCCCTTAGTGTGGACAATTGATAATCCCGGAAACAATACTGCAATAAAGAAATTGAATGACAAAATACTTACCTTTAATGTGAGTGGAGGTCGTCTCATAAAGATAAAAATAATCGGGCACATTTGTGACGGAATTACTGCGACTGTGAGCGAACCACTTGGCGGCTGGAATCGGGGTCCAACATTAGAATCTGATGCCGTGCCATTAAAAGAGTGATTATTTGATAACTCTTCTTGAAAGCGCCATAAAACTTTGAGGTAATCTTATATGTATGTATTAAAGAAAAAGGGTGTATCTCCTCTTATTGCATCTGTGCTTTTGATAGCATTTACACTCTCTATCGGGGCTTTCATGTCGACATGGCTTCAAGATATAACAAAAAAGCAAACATCAGAAGCTACGGAAAATTCAAAGCCGGAATGCCAGTTTGCAAATCTTAATATTCAGAATATTTCTTTTACCAATGCCACAACGAAATTGCGGATCGATGTCGAGAATACGGGAACGAAATCGGTTTTGATAAGCGGCATCAGAATAATATATTCAAACGACACGAATGCCGAGGCGAATTTCACAAAGACTATGATAAATGCCGGCGATGTTTATACTCTTGTGATGTACAATACGACAGACAATTCTTCAATCAACAGCAATATAAGAAAGCTGAAATTAATCACCAGCTGCCCGAACAATAATTTGGAATATCTTGGAAGCTTTATAACAATCATATGATTGTCGCAAATATGGTAGCTGAATTGCAGAATTAATCAGATTTATATTTATGAGTGCTATCACACACATATTTGGGTGTTAATCTGTATTCAATAACATTTTTCCCTCTTATATGCGTAAAAGCAAACATTATTGGGCAATGAAATTTCGATGAGTGCTTCGTTGCCTTTTATATCAATCACTTTTATTGCATATTTTTTTTCCCTTCAAAAATATATTCAAAGTTACGGCTTTCTAATAGTTGTTTTACATTATCTCGAAATACTTCTAAAACTTCTTTTGGAATTGTCTTTACAACATTACTCACATCGTCGGACATACCATCACTAGTTATTATGAATTGGTGAATAATTTAAATCTACACGTTGGAATCAATTCCTGAAAATAATGAGATATTTGAGAAAAAGAACTTTTGAGGGCGCTTTTCGCGCCCTCTATAAATTATTTAATAATCTCCGCCCATGCTGCCCATTCCAGGCGGCATTCCGCCCTTTGAGAGCTTGGATGCCGAAATGATGTCGTCGATTCTTAGTATCATTTCTGCAGCTTCTGATGCGGATTTTATCGCCTGCGTTTTGATTTTGAGCGGCTCGATGACATTGATTGCCTTCATGTCGCTGATTGTATTTTTCATTACATCAACACCCGCAGTTACCATGCCTTTGTCATGCCTTGCGCGAAGCTCTACTAGTATGTCAATCGGGTCAAGCCCTGCGTTTTCTGCAAGTGTTCTTGGAATGATTTCCATGGCGTTTGCAAAAGCGTTTACTGCAAGCTGTTCTCGGCCGCCGACCTGATCAGCATATCTTCGAAGATCTTTTGCGACTTCTGCTTCAGGAGCTCCTCCTCCTGCAACCATGAATCCGACTTCAAGGGCTGCTGCAACGCATTTTACTGCGTCGTCCATTGCCCTATAGATTTCCTCAACAACGTGCTCTGTACCTCCGCGTACAATTATAGAGACTGCTTTCGGTTCTTTGCATTCGCGCACGAATGTCATTGCCTCGCCTCCGACTTTGATTTCTTCAACAAGGCCAGCGAAACCTATATCTGTCTTTTCAAGGTCATTAAGGCTTGTCACAACTCTTGCACCTGTTGCTCTTGCAAGCGCGTCCATGTCTGATTTTTTCACGCGCCTTGCAGCAAAAATACCTTTCTTTGAAAGGAAGTGCTGAGCCATGTCGTCAATTCCCTTCTGGCAGAATAATACGTTTGCGCCTGATGCAACTATTTTTTCAACCATTGTTTTGAGCATCTTTTCTTCGGACTCGACAAATGCCTGAAGCTGTGACGGGTCTGTGATTCTTATCTGCGCGTCAGTTTCAGTTTCCTTTATTTCAAGAGCAGCGTCAACAAGCGCGATTTTTGCATCCTTGATACTTGAAGCCATGCCCGAATGTACGCGCTCCTTGTCAACGATTATGCCTTTGATAAGTTCAGTCTCATCAGTTGAGCCTCCTGCTTTCTTTTCCATTTTCAGGTTGTCGAGATTTATTGTGATTTTATTGCCGTCTTTTTCTGCAATTGAAATAACTCCATCAACAGCGATTTTTGCAAGGTGCTCTCCCGCGGATTCCGCGCTTTTTCCTGTCATCGAAGTTATTGCGATATTCTTCAGGAGATCCTTATCATTTAACGTAATCGGTATTGCGATTTTCTTTAGTATTTCAAGAGCCTTTGTTTTTGCAAGCCTGTATCCCGATGCGATTATTGTCGGGTGGACATTCTGGTCAAGAAGTGCTTCAGATTCTTTCAGAAGCGCGCCTGCAATAATCACTGCTGTTGTTGTTCCGTCGCCGACTTCCTTATTCTGGGTTTTTGCGACCTCAACAACCATTTTTGCTGCCGGGTGCTCGATTTCCATTTCTTCAAGAATCGTTACGCCGTCATTTGTTATAACAACGTCGCCTATTGAGTCTGTAAGCATTTTGTCCATGCCCTTTGGGCCAAGAGTCGAGCGCACTGCGTCTGCCACTGCGCGTGCAGCTGCAATATTCTGCCGTTGCGCGCTTCTGCGGTTGTCCTTAAACGCCCCTTCGGGCAAAATGAAGATTGGTTGTCCTTGTCCTTGTTGATTTGCCATGTTTAACACCTTTGATATATCAGTATGATTTATGAATTATCAGTATTGTTATTATTGTTATAGAATTAAGCTTTATTAAGCTTAAGCAAACTTATAATTCATTGTATTGCATTGCATTATTTTCTGATATGTTTAATGCGTGGCAAGCTTTAAAAAACTTGCTGATGTGCGTTTCTTGATGCATCCGAAGCAGCACATAATATTCCGAGAGTTAAATAGCTATTCAGGCAAACAATTATATGCTGACTGAGAAATACAAGCCAAAGTCTCTCAAAGAGTTTATAGGAAACGGCACTGTGGTTAATGATATTCTTGCATGGGCCAAAAACTGGAAAAATGAGCCCAAAAAAATGCTTCTTATCCACGGAAAGCCGGGTACAGGAAAAACGACACTCGTGGAGCTTATTGCAAAAGAACTGAATTACCATCTTGTTGCCACAAACGCTTCGGATATGCGTTCTGCAAAGGCTTTACACGAAGGATTCGGCCATTCCCTTGAACAGCAGTCGCTTTTCTTTCGGGGGAAACTGGTTGTATTTGATGAAGTCGACGGCCTTTCCGGAGGGGATCGGGGCGGAGCGGGAGAGATAGCCAAAATCGCAAAGACTTCAAAATTTCCAGTAGTTCTTCTTGCAAATGACATCTATGTGAAAAAGCTCGACCCGCTGAAAAAGGCGAGCAAAATCATCGCGTTTCATAGCATCTATGCGGCAAGCATTGAAAAGCGCCTGAAAGAGATTTGCGAAAAAGAGGGTGTTGTGTGCGATGAGAAAGTTGTGAAATCCATTGCGTCAACTGCCGGAGGAGATCTGAAAGCGGCAATAAACGACCTTGAAACTGTGATAACCGGGCGCAAAACTGCCGTCTATGAGGATTCAAAAATGCTTTCTCCGCGCGATGCAGAAATGTCAGTCCAGGATTCGCTTCGCGTTGTGTTCAAGACGCTTTCTGCTGCTAATGCATGCGAAGCGATGCGCGATTCAGACAAGCCGGTGGATGAATTGATCCAATGGATTCGCGAGAATATACCGCTTGAATATGAGCGAGCCGATGATGTTGCGCGGGCTTATGCCGCTGTTTCCAGGGCGAATCTATTTATGGGGCGCATTGTGCGCCAGCAGTACTGGGACTACATGGGTTATGCCTCGCAGATTGCAGGCGCAGGCGTTGCTTTGGCTAAAAAAGAGAAGTATTCAAAGTTCGTGCTTTACAAATTCCCGACAAGAATCGCGATGATGGGCAGGTCAAGAATTGAGCGCGCAATCCGCGATAAATTCGCCCTGAAACTGGCAGGGCACCTGCATTGCGGAAAGAGGGCAGCGCGCGAATATCTGCCGCTTCTGAATGTTATTGAAGAGGCGCGCCCGCAGGAGTACGGGCAGTTCTTAGTTGAGATTGGCGCAGGGGAAGCTGACAACGATGAAACTGAAAACAGCGATAACTGAGCAACGCATAAACTAACTTTATAAATATTGGCGCACTCACTACTGCTCGGTTGATTTATGGGTTGTAAACTATGCCTCAATGAACGTGGCTATAAGGGAAATTTTATAAAAAATGGTGTTTGTCCGATATATTTTTCAGAACTTGTTAATAGAGTAAATCACTTTTCTGAAATGGTTCAAGGTGCTGCGGATGTATTCGCAGATTTGTTGAACTGTCCGCCGGAATACACAACCATAAACCAATATCTCAAAGAGAAAGATGAATTTGATGGCGATCTTATCAGAGGCATTGTTGAAGCGCATGATAGTACGTGGCAGAAGGCTCGAGAAGACAAAAAATTCACATTATTTTTGGATTCAAATCCTGCGTTATACCACAATATTTGGCAGCTTGTTTGCGACCCATAATCTTTTTTGAAAAAGTTCGTATTAGTATCATCTCAGACATCAGTTCACATTAAAATTGTGCGTTTTAGCGCGATAATGCATAATGTCCCATGATTTGCAGTTGTGTCGCATTTGGATTTTTCTTTGAGTTTTAGAATGTTCGGTTTTTTTTTATATCAATTTAACTAACCACCACGGCTTTTTTTTCACAGGCATCCATCGTTCACTGAATAGTATTTTAAAGCCGCACGCGCGCAATAAATTATTCATTTCAGGAAGCATCCACAATGCATGGCCTATCCCCACATCAGGTTTAGCGTTTATTCCGATCGGTTTTTCTCCGCGCCCTTCCTTCAATACTAACATGATGGCGCCTCCCGGTTTCATAACATTTCTGAATTCGATGAGCGCGGGTTTTGCATCTTTTTTCGGGATGTGGAGAAAGGAATATGATGCATAAATTCCGCCAAAAACTGCTTTTCGAAAGCCTAGTTTCCTTAAGTTCATGCGCGCGAAATATGCGTCCGGATACTCTTTTTTTGCAAATTTTAGCATTCCCTTTGAGAAATTTATTCCTACCTATCCGAATTTTTTTCTTTGAAATAATGCGTAAAGTTTCCGAGTCCGCAGCCAACATCTAATATCAGGGTGTTCTCAGTAAGAAGTGAGAGGAATTTATCCGTCTCTTTTTTGTTGCTTATGTAGTTGTGTGATTTATCCGCATATTCTTTTACTAGTGTGTCGTATTTTGCAGATATTCCTGAAAAGTCGCACTTCATTGCAAGTCCCTTTTATTTTCCCCTTCCCAATTTTACATGCGCCTTTGTCATTTGCCCGGATGCCTGCGCCGCAAGAATTGATAATTCTCCTGCAAGAATTGCTCCGGCAATTATTTCTGCGAGTTTCTTTGAATTTTCTCCCGGCACTTTTGTTGCTCCTCTGCAGCCCATAATCGATAGAGCTTCTTTCTGCGTTGCAAGCGATGTTCCTCCGCCGACTGTTCCGACATTTAGGCTTGAGATATAAACTGAAATATACAAGTCGCGTCCCTCCATTTCCGCGGTTGTGATGCTGACGCTTCCATCCACTACATGCGCGGGGTCCTGGCCGGTCGCAATGAATGATGCGGCGATGATATTTGCAGCATGCGCGTTAAACCCGAGGCTTCCTGCAAGAGCAGAACCGACGAGGTTTTTACGGCAGTTCAGGTCAACTATTTCTTCGGGCGTGGTTTTGAGGACTTCTTCAACAACTTTTCGGCTTATTGTCGCCTCTGCAAGAACTGTTTTTCCCCGCCCCTCGATAAGATGCATTGCAGACGGCTTTTTGTCGATGCACATGTTTCCCGAGATGCTTATGAATTTCGCCTTTGTCTTTTCCGCGATAACCTTTGCCATGGCGTCGCTTGCTATTGTTATCATGTTCATTCCCATCGCGTCCTTGGAGTCGAATTCAAAGCGGACGTATACATTTTTTCCTGCGATCCATGTTTTTGCGCCTGTCAGTTCCCCGAAGTTTGTGGTTGATTCCGCGATTTTTTTCAGTTCGTTGAAGTGGGTTTCTACCCAGGTCTTTATCTCTATAGAATGTTTTATCCCGTTTGATTTGAACAAAGGTGCTCTTGTCATCTTGTTTGAGACGATCCTGACTGTCGCGCCTCCTGAATTTGATATTGCCAGGCTTCCGCGGTTGACTGATGCGACTAAAGCGCCTTCTGTTGTTGCAAGAGGCACGTAGAACTCTCCTTTTGCGAATTCTCCTTCTACTTTGAGAGGACCTGCGACGCCGACAGGGATGTGAATCGCGCCGATGATGTTTTCTGTGTTTCTTGTTGAAACCGATTCGATGTCAAAAGAATAAGATGCCATTGCCGAAAGTTTTGTGCTTGTTTTTTCCTCGATGAATTCCCTGCGCACTTTTATCGCGTCTTCTGCAGGGATGTCAAGCTCGTGCATTTTCAGCTTGCCTTTGATCAGCTTTTCCAATATCGCGTCGTCCGAAGCCATACATGACTTTGTTTTAGGGGTTTTAAATAGATTAATAAATTTTGGTTCTGCTTCGTTGCTTATGGTCGATGACGACACGATAATAAGGAATTATTTGAAAGTGCTAGAATTTGGGGAAAAACACAGCGGATGCTCTAAGGCGCATCTTGGAGCAGGCCTTTTTTCCAAAGATGATAGTTATGAGCCGATTCTTGGAGCGAATGGAGTGGTAAGGGAAAATTGCAGGAAAAAAGACTCTTGTACCCGCGTAAGGGATGAGGGCCTGCAAACAGAATTTAGAAGTTGCCCGTCTGCATGCGGAGAGGCAGCAGTATTATTTAATATGTACCATATTTCGCCAGAGGAACTCGAGAATATCTATATGATAAGTGTGCGCCCTCCATGCGAGCGTTGCACAGCCTTAATGATCATGTATGGTGAAAAAGAGATAATGACCGAGCTCTATTTTGGAGAATATAGGAACGGCGAGCCAAGGGATACGGATAATTTCAATGTGGATGTTGTGATTGCTTCAGGCATCAAGGTCCATCAGATCAAGTTTGTTGACGGGGCTTACAAAATATTTGATGTGGAGCAAAAGCATGATTTAAACGATCCTTATTACAAAAAATTAGGGCTGAAGCTGCCTAATCCTGTGCCTTATGGCCATATCAGGGGAAATAATCTGCCTTTGTCGCGCAAGTTATACAGTAAGAAACGAAAAGAAATATTCGGCAAGACCTATATGTGATATCGGCAACCCCTAAGCGTTACCTATATATCCCCCACAGAAATACATATTTTGTATGCGAATAAAAGACATTCCGCATGGAAACAGGCCGAGGGAGACTTCATACAAATAAAGATGAAATAAATACAAATGGTAAATACACCACATTATCTGCTTCTTCCAGATTACTTTTGCAGGCTATAACAGTTATCTGCGGATTATATTTTTCTTTGAAACTCATTAATGATTTTGTTCTTTCGCTAAAACTGCTCTTTGATTCTATAGCGATTAATATTCCTTCTTTTTCAATGACAAAATCGACTTCTGCCTTTGCTTTACTCCTCCAGAATTTCGCATCTATTCCCGCATAAGTGAACTCGGAAAATATGAAATTTTCGTTCAATTGCCCGATATCCTGCCGTGTGTCGTACGATCTGAAATCATCAAGGACGGTATTTCTGAATCCTGTGTCAAAGAAATACACTTTCGGAATTTTCACAAGCTCAGTTCTTTTATTTGTGTAAAACGGCGGCATTCTTTTGCAGATGAATGTCTTTTCCAGTATGTTTAGATGTGTGAGAAGAGATGCATAGTCAAAGCCGGAGACTTCAGAAAGGCCGTTATATGATATCATGCCGCCGGTTTGTATTGAAAGCGCCTTTATCAGTTTTGAGAGATTGAAATCTGTGGTAAGCGCCAATAAATCCTTTATTTCTCTTAAAAAATATGTGCTGTATATGTTCTTTAAGACCGTTCTTTTTTCTTCCATTGTTTTTGAAATTGCCGCTCTCGGATATCCGCCGTAAATCACATATTCGTCGTATATCTTATTTAGCCGCTGGATAATTGCCGCGCTGACATCCGGAAGTTTGCCGCCTTTTTTCAGGTAATTTTGTATTGCTTTCTTTTTTTCAAAATAAATGCCGGATAATGGCTCGTCTTTGTATCTTAAAAATTCCTCGAATGAAAGCGGATACAGGTTGAAGACAAATATGCGCCCCACGAGGTACTTTATGCCATGCACTGTGAGCCCCGGGGCAGAGGAGCCGGAAATAATAATCTTTGTCTTTGGATATGTGTCATATATGAATTTCAGCTTCTTTCCGCCGTCTTTTGCATACTGGAATTCGTCTATAAAGAGGTACTTTTTGTTTTTGGCGTATAGTTCGGCAAACGACTTTTCATCATCCATGAAAAGCTCAAGAGGCTCTCTGTCTTCAAAGCTCAGGAAGGCGGCGTCTTTCAGGTTTTCATAGATGCGCTTCAAGAGCGTAGTTTTTCCTGCCTGCCTCGGACCGATAACTGCGATTATTTCCGGGACATTCAGGTTCTTTAGTATTGTTTCTTCAAGGTCGCGCTTTATATATTCCATAAAAACCATTATTCCATATTCTTTAATAATACCCCTACTAAAATTTACCTATTTATAATTTTGGTAGCGCTAGTATTTAAGCTTTTCGGCGGGATTTCCGCGGTGTATTAGAAGAAAACAGCGTGCTGGACCATTTTGTTGACGTCAACAAAATGGTTGCATATCGGCAACCCCAAGCCAATGCTCTTATATAGTGGGCGCGAGAAATGAAATTGATGCGCATAGCAGACATAACTTTAGAAAACAGACCGAGAGAAAGACTTCAAAAGCACGGTGTATCCGTATTAGGTGATGCAGAACTTCTTGCGATAATACTTAAGACTGGCACTAGAGGAGAAAACGTCATTGATATGTCGAATCGTTTGATTTCTCGATACGGCGTTGATAAATTATCTGAGTTGTCTTTGCCAGAATTGCAGGAAATTAAGGGTATCGGGCCTGCAAAAGCAATGACAATAAAGGTATTGTTTGAGCTGAATAAAAGGCACGCTTTGGCAAAGAAGAAGTTGACGAAGATTACTTGTGCAAAGGATGTTTATGAACTGATGAAAGAGAAACTATCTGATTTAAAGCAGGAAGTCTTTGTTGTTTTGTATTTGGATGCTAAGAATCATGTTCTAAAAGAAGAAATCGTGACAAAAGGAACCCTTGATGCTTCGCTGATTCATCCGCGCGAAGTCTTCAGAGGCGCAATAAAGGAAAGCGCGCATGCAATAATTGTGGTGCACAACCATCCGAGTGGCGATCCAAGCCCGAGTGAAGAGGATAAGCGCATTACTGAGAAGTTGTCGGAGGCTGGTGGTTTGCTGGACATAAAGATGTTGGACCACGTGGTTGTTGGCAGGAATGGGTTTTACAGTTTTGATTTGAAGATCTAATTTTTGTCGTGGTATTTCTCATTCTTTTCAGTGCTAGCCATAACTTCGGAACTTGTTGGAGTGTATTGAGTGAATGAAATTTGAGTTTTCAAAACATCCTCTTCCGCAACATCCTTGCATATTCTTTTTGCCTGTTCCAAAACCATTTCTGTAGCCATCTTTTGTTTATCCGGCGGATAACCATATTTATTCAGAATGCGTTTAACTGCAAGCCTCATTTTTGCCTGAACACTGTTTCTTAAGGTCCAATCGATGTTTGCGTTTTTACGAATCGTGTCTACAAGTTCTATTGCAATCATTCTTAGTACTTCATCACCTAGCACTTTGACTGCGCTATCATTAACATACAGCGCGTCATAGAACGCTATTTCATCATCATTCATTTTTAACTTTTTACCGCGCTCCTGCTCCTCTTTCATTTTTCTTGCAAGTTCTATTAGTTCTTCTATTACCTGTGCCGCTTCTATGTTTCGATTGGTGTATTTCCGTATGGATTTTTCTAGCATTTCCCTAAATGATTTTGCCTGAACGAGATTTTTCTTCATTCGAATGTTTATTTCGTCGTTAAGAAACCTCTTTAACATTTCAAAAGCAAGGTTTTTCTGTGGCATATCCTTTACTTCTGCAAGAAATCCTTCTGAGAGAATTGAAATGTCTGGTTTTTTGAATCCTGTTGCCGAGAAAATATCCACGACTCGGTCAGATACAATGGCTTTAGACAATATTTGTTTTATTGAAGAATCCAAATCTTCCTGATATTGTCCTTTGCTTGCAATTGTTTTTGATATTGTAGATTTTATTGCCTGAAAGAAACCAACATCTTCTTTGATTTCCATTGCTTTTTCATGAGGTACTGCAAGGGCAAATGCCCTAAGTAGTTCTGCGGTGTTCTTAAGGTATCTTTCTTTGCCATCCTTTTGCTTGAGTATATGTTCCATTGCCTGCGGTATTAGAGACATTCTCTCTTTTGGTTCAATCTTGAAAAATCTCTTATAATCGAAACCGTGAAACATGTCGGACACTATTTCGTATTTTTCAAGCATCATCGCAACAGCATCTTCCTGTTCAAATGTTGGTTTGCCTTTTCCGCCGCTTTCTCTGTATTCAGATATTGCTTTTTTCAATTCAAGCCCGATACCGATGTAATCAACGATTAAACCGCCCGGTTTATCCTTAAAAACGCGGTTTACTCTTGCTATCGCTTGCATTAAACCATGACCCTGCATTGGCTTATCGATGTACATTGTATGCAAACAAGGGGCATCAAAGCCAGTGAGCCACATATCCCTTACAATAACCAGCTTAAGCGGATCTTTTGAGTCCTTAATTCTATCTCCGATTGCTTTTCTTCTTTTCTTGTTCCGTATATGCTCCTGCCATTCTTTCGGATCGGATGCAGAACCAGTCATGATTACTTTCAATATGCCTTTGGTATCGTCGTCGCTTGCCCATTCAGGCCGTAGTTTAATGAGTTCATTGTAAAGATCAACGCAAATTCTTCTGCTCATGCACACAATCATGCCTTTTCCATCAAAAAAATTGACGCGCTTCTCAAAATGCCGGACAATATCTTTTGCTATCCGTTTTGTTCGCTTTGAGCTTCCAACTACGGATTCAAGGCGCGCCCATTTGCTCTTTAAGGTTTCTTTTCGTGTGGCTTCTTCCCCTTCTGTGACTTCTTCAAACGCTTCATCAATTTTTGGCCGCTCTTCCGGTTTAAGATCAAGCTTTGCCAGCCGTGGTTCGTAGTATATTCTGACTGTAGCGCCGTCATTTACTGTCTGTCCGATATCGTATATATCAACATATTTACCAAAAACAGCAGGCGTGCTTTTGTCTGCTTGTTCTATTGGCGTTCCAGTGAACCCGATAAACGACGCATTCGGCAATGCATCCCGCAGGTATTTTGCAAAACCATAAGTTACTAGTGCCTGGTCTTCTTTTTCAACAACTTTTGCTTTGAAGCCATATTGGCTCCTGTGGGCTTCGTCAGCGATTACAATAATGTTTTCACGATTGGATAGCAGAGGATATTTTTCGTTTGATCCAACAGGCGAGAATTTTTGTATTGTAGTAAAAACTATTCCGCCCGAAGACACTTTAAGTAGTTCCTTAATTTTTTCTCTTGAATCCGCTTGTACTGGATCCTGTCTTAGCAAATCGTTGCATCTGCCAAATGTTCCGAAAAGCTGCTCGTCCAAGTCGTTTCTATCGGTTAATACAACAATTGTGGGGTTGTCTAACGCTAAAACGAGTTTTCCAGTGTAGAAGACCATGCTTAGGCTTTTGCCCGAGCCTTGCGTGTGCCAGACAATTCCTGCTTTTCTTTCCTTTTTTGTGGCATTTATTGTTGAAATGATCGCCTTGTTCACTGCATGATATTGGTGATATGCAGCAAGCTTTTTTTGAAGCTCTTTTTCCTTTTCAAAGACTATGAAATGCCGTACAAGGTCTAAGAACGTTTCTTTGTTGAACATTCCGCGTAAAAGAACCTCCATTGAAGTCATCTCGAACGCGTTCGAGAGCTTGCCGCTGGCAGGAGTGGACAAATGCGGCATGATATTTTTTGTATCTTTTGAGCCGTCAATGGTTTTCCATGGCATGAACCATTCTTTATTTGATGTTAGTGTTCCTGCCTTTGTGAAAATGCCGTCGCTTATTACGAGAATCTCATTATAGCGGAATAATGACGGAATCTGGTCTTCGTATGTCTGAAGCTGGCTATATGCGGTTTCTATTGTGGCATTTTCATCTGTGGGGTTTTTGAGCTCAATAACAACAAGAGGCAGGCCGTTTACAAAAAGAATTATGTCCGGCCTTCTGTTCGGAGGCTGTTTTGCAAGTATTGTAAACTGATTCACTGCCAGAAATTCGTTGTTTTTTGGATTTTCGAAATCGAAAAGTTGGACTTTATCGCCCTTGATTTCTCCGTCGGCTCTTTTATACTCAACATCAACACCCTCAAAAAGCATTTTGTGGAAGCTTTGGTTGTCTATAACAAGATTCGGGCTTTCTGTTCTAAGAACTTTTTTGAAAGCCTCTTCTCTTGCATCTTTTGGAATTTTGGGGTTGAGCCGGTTGATTGCGTTAAGCAATCTTTCTTTTAAAACAACTTCAGAATAATCCTTTCTCTCGGGATTTGAGCCGTCCGGCGCAATGTCCGGACCGTAAATCACTTTATATTCGAGTTCAGAAAGAATACTAAGCGCGACTTCTTCAACTTCGGATTCTGTCATTGCGTTTGGCATAATGATGTCCCTCTATGATTTCGCCGCTTCCTTTAGCTTTGGATATGTTTTGTTCATAAAATCAAAAACCTTTTTTGCATATTCGTCGTCCAGCGACCTGCCATAGTAGGTGATGCCGTTTCTGAAATATCTCATCTGGTCTGCAAACTGGACATCTATTTCCTTAAATCCGATTTTTCTAAGGTACGAGACTTCAGCTTCATGCGCCCCCTGCCCGGAGGCGTTATATCCGACTTTAAGCATGCACGCACGGATTAGCTCCATTATTATGTCATAAGAGAGCTTGATAATAGTGGTGGCGTTCTGGCCTGTGATGCCATAATGCCCGATAATTTCCAAAAGAAATGTAAATGATTTTTCCGACTCGCCCGCAAGAAAATTCGCCCTCGGCTTGTCAGAAGCCTGCTTTTTGACAATTCCTTCTTCAATAAAATCTTCAAAGTTCCTTACAGTCCTCATAGCTCGATTCCTCCGACAAGAACAATTCCGTTGCATAGGTTTTCCTTAAGCTCTTTGTGTATTCCGTTAAATGAAGCGTAAAAGTTCAGATTGATTTTGCGCTCAAGCTTGGCTTCAAACTGCGCGAGGCCAAGTTCTTTTTCTTTTCTGCCGATGATTGCTATATCGATATCCGATTTAACTGTATCATCTCCGCGCGAATAGCTGCCGAAAAGAAGAATGGTTGCGCCGGGCAGTGTATCCTCAAGGAAGGATATTGTTCCGGATTCATAAAGCATTTTCAGATTTTCGGCTCTTTTTAATGCAATGACCTTTGGATTATCCCTGTTTAATTTTATCGACCATCTGCCGGATTGCTCATCTTTTTCTATATTGATGAGCCCTTCTTTTTCAAGGAGCGGCAAGGCCTTTGAAACAGCAGTCTGCGACACTTTTAATGGCATTGCGACGCCTCTTGCGTTAAATGATGTCCCTGCCCTTACAAAAAGAAACCTTAAAATCTCCAGCTGCAATACGGTAAACTTTACTTTATACATATCAACCATAGTTTAGATATGTAAACTTAAGTTTATAAAGATTTGTCCGGGAAATATTCTTTGTTGAAGCAGTCGTCGCACATCCCGCCGTACCAGTCTTTGTTATGCGCGGAAATCTTTTTGTTGCATTTTTTATTGCAATACAACGTATGCAATGCAATAAAAAAGCTTGAAAATCCGATTGTTCGCAGGTGGATTTTCATGATTTTTTGCAGTTGAAATTCATATCTTCATCATGCCCTTTGTGGAAAGTTTTCATTTTCTGTTCTGCTTCTTTTCCTGTCATGGTTTCGGCAAACTCGCCTTCTGACCAGAAGCCGAGGTCTTTATCGGATTTTTGTTTTTTCATTGCTTCACCTCAACAGGAACCCGAATCGCGCCGGACATCAATTCGAAGAGAATGCCGAGGGCGACGATTTCGAGTTCGGGCTCTGTGTTGCGTTTGTCATCACATAGCCTCCAGCAGTTTTTCCATTTCAAGGCCGAATTCCTTTGCCCTGGCAAGCGAAGTTCTGGCTTTTGATTGCTTCTCGATTTCTATTGTCCTGTATTGGACCAGGCTTCGCTTATTTCTTTCAAAATCAAATGATTCTATCAGGGCATCTGCTTTCATTCCTGCAAGATTCAGGGCTTCGTCTTTTGTCTCTTCGTATTGTTCAAGCAGATTTTCCTTCAGCTTTCCCCGGGCATAAACAATCATTGCATCAGAGGTTACTTTGTGAACAATTTTTTCTCCAACCTTGTAACCAAGCTTTAAGAGAACCGCATTTGCATAATAGAACATTGCGTAATAGGAGCAGACAATAACCCATAATTCGGAAAGATTCTTTTGATGGGCTTCCTGCGCCACCCTTAAGCTTTCTTTTGCGTTTCTTAGGAGAATATCCATTACTTGCTTATCTGCAGCCGCTTTTTTGAGCAGTCCCTCTTCCAGATAAGATTTTACATTGTCTTCTGCTTCTTTTATTCGGTTTTTATCCAGCATTTTTGACCAGCCTGTAATATTCCTCTATTCCGATTAATATGATGTTGTTCTTGATTGCTTCGCTTACAACCGTGAATTCCCTGCTTTTTGCCATGCGAATAAATTCTTCATAAGTTACTTGGGTTAAATGTATTTTGAGAGGCAAAAGCGAGAGCGTGGCTTTTATTTCCTTTTCGTCTCCTCCGATGGCTAAAATATCGATGTCCGAGTGCTTATCTGCTGTTCCTTTTGCGTGGGAGCCGAATAATAATGCGATAAATGGGAATTTAAGCTCTGCCAACCGGTTGTGGAGAATTAAGAAATCCTTGTTTTTAAACAAATCTTTTTTTCTTTCATATTCCGCCTCAAATACAATGCTATCGAATTTATTTGCGAACTCGCAGATTTTGGAATTGCCTGCTTTCGTAATTCTGATTAAGCCGCCTTTTTGGAGCAGCATTACCTTTTCGTATGCTGTCCGGTAGTTTATTTTCAAAGCTTCTGCTATCTTCTTTATGGTGTATTTTTCCTCTTTATTGCCAATCAGGAGCTTCAATATTTTTATTTCGCTGTCCATAAGTATTACCTATTGTAATAATACTATTACTTAAAGTAATATATAAATGTTTCTATGTGTTTGCAGGAACTCTTATTTCCCCGGACATCAGTTTTGGAAGCAGAGCATCACGGATTTTTGACATATTCTCGTTTTGATAAAGATTATTTTTTATTTGCATAAAGCTGGAATTAAGTGTCGAATGAAATTTTTGTAAAACTTCGTTAGACGGAATTAAAATATCAATATTTGAGAAGTTTCCTGTGTTAATGTTTAATGTTGCTGAACCACCACTTCCAAGAATTTTAAGAAACTCCCTCATCGAACTTATATTATAATACAGATAATACGTGTAAACGCTTTTTTCTGGAACAATTGAATTAATTTGCTGATTTGTTTGAGAATCTTTATCTGTGATGCATACTAAGCCAACTGTAGCAATACAACTAACACAAACAGAATTAGCTGGAATAGTTTTATTTTCTTGAAATTTTTTGCCCTTTTCGGTTAAAGAATCCTCCGTTTTTATTACAAAAACATCATTGTGCATATCGGGAATTTTTATGAATGGTATAATTCCTTCAAAATATTCTTTATTCGATTTTGAAGGAGTTTTACCACAAACTATGCGCCCAAAATCGCTAATCTTCCCAACTCTCCACCCCTTCGGCACCTCGCCAATGTCAGTTTCCATCATCTCCCCGCCGCTCGACCTGTAGGGCTTGCCCTCTTCATTCGGGAACTCAAAATCAACAAACCAGTGCTTGAAGAGCGCATGTCCGATGGATTCGAGGGTGGAGTTCATGGAGCGGTTGAGGGCGATTTTGTTATCTAGGGATGAGAGGATGGCGGCGATGGAGTGCTGCTCGGAAATATCGGGTATGGCAACCAAAATTTGATCAAATGTTTGTCGTGTGATTGTGCTGAAAACAGAGCCGTGCGTTTTTGATTGGACATCTCGAACTTTGAATCTCAAAAGGTAATACAGAAAGTCATTTATTACTCCATCTTTTCCGTCAATACCGTAGCAGGACTGATTAAATGCCATATCTCTTGTTATCTGTCCGATTTCACCAACAGTACCTCTTGCTGAGATAATCAGTTGACCTTCTCGCAATATGTTTGTTGAGCTTTCTTCTAATCCTTTTTTTGTAATATGTTTCTCAGTATCCCGAATCCATCTTCTACTACCGACAAAATCTGCAACAGATATCCATGGAATATCGCCACCCCAATACTCCGGCTTAGATGTTTTCGGTGTTCCGCCACCAATAATATTAACGATTTTAGAGAGAACTTTCACTTCCCAATCTTCAGGAATCGTTCCTATTTCAGTTTCCTTGAATTTAATTTGTTGCTTCATCTTTTAACCACTTTTCAAAATGTTCTTTAATCCTATCTGATCGTGAAGGATCGTCAGTATAATATTTCTTGGAGTTCTTAAGAACGAGATAATATACAATTGCACTTCCAATAAAAATAAAGCCAATTGTGAATAATCTTAATTGCTCATGTGTTGCACCAATAATACTAATTAGTATTGCAGAGACAATTGCAAAAAAGATAAGAGAATAGCAAATGCGAAGTATCCTCCACTTTTCACACATATAATTATATGAATTGTTCTCACAAGCAATAATTTCTCCAAGGCTTTTTGTATAAAATACGCCCTTATCGAGAAAATCAGTGATCTCTTCTTTGGTAAACCATGGAACTGACATTTGTTTTGAAATAAATTGAATGAATAGGATTATCGCTGAAAGGAACAATAATAGAAATGGGATAATGTATATGCCCGGATTTAAAATTTTCTCTTTAAATAAGTCTGTATATCCTAACAAGAACAGAGTGTTTATTGCGAGTAAATAAGTTAGCTTATCTTCCACTATTCTTCTATCGTTAAATGCATGGATGTATAAATTCCAAACGTGTGAATGGATTTCTTTCAAAGCTTCCGCCTTTTTAGGATTATATCTATTTGCCATCATTACACCTTAACGTACTTTCAAATGTCAGTTCTTTGAACTTAGTTTTTACCATTTGTTTCACTTAATAAAATTGATATTTTGTCAAACAGATTTTTGATATTTTTAAGAGTCGATTCTGATAAATCCTCTTTTTTAATTTTACCCGAATTTACTTTTTCTGAGAATTTTTTTGCAGGCAATTCTTTGCCGACCTTATTATTCTTTAGGTATTTGGCAATTCCTTCAGATAAATCCGCAGTTTCATCTTCTAAAATATGCTTTTTAAAATCTTCATCAGAAAAAAGTTCTTCTATAGTTTTACCGTTTTCTTCAGATATCTTAAGGATAACATTTTCCGAAATATCTAATTTTGTCTTCAACTGATTAACTAATCTTGGCTTATCAGAGTCTAGAATAAAATATGGATCTAACCCCCATCCAAAAAGGATAGACGCTACTGCGGGAATATTATCCCCACATCCCGGAACCATATTTATGTCTTGATCGAATCCAAGCAATTTTTTAAAGGCATGAATGTAATAATAGTCGGAGATTCCTTCCACAACAAAACTATTCTTTTTATCAACCCGTATTCCCTGAGATAAATCTTCACCTATAGCGGTAAGTATTGGTGTTAATGTTTCTTTATCTGCTTTTGCGTGAATTTTATTTATTTCTGTTCCTTTTTCTTTTGTCCGTTCAACAAGCCTCACTCTAATCAGATTATTTGGATCAATTAAATAAGGCGAATGTGTTGAGAAAATAATTGATACTTTAGTAGAACATTCTTCAAGTTTTCTTAAAATATCCTTCTGTGCCCGTGCGTGTAGAAATAAACCGGGTTCGTCTATTAAGATGATGTTTGGCACCTCTTCTTTTGATCTTGCGGTTACCCTTACATAGAACGCTAAATGCCACTGTTTTCCCTTACTTCTTTGTTTCGGTTCATAATATTCCCCATCTTCTTTTATCCATAACAATAGGTTCTCTTTATCCCAGTCCAAATATAGATTTGCAGCATCTTGTGCCCAAAATTTTTCATATTCTTCCGAAACTTTAATATTCACCTTATCCTTGTGCTTGAGATTTTCTCTGCTTAGACTCGGATCTTTGATTAATTTGATATCAAGATCGCTTATTGTCACAAGATCGCTAATAAACGTATTATTCTGTAGCTGAGTAATTGGCACGTTATTCGGAATCTGATCGTTATACGTGTCAAATAGTATGAAATTCGGAATATGTCGCTTAAATTCATCCAGAAATTTACTATCAAAATTACGAAGATTACTAAACTCATCAATAATCTGCTTTAAAGTAGCAATAATCTCCAAAACTTTCTCCTTCTCATCTGCCGCAAGTTTTGAACTGTATGCTTCTATATTCTGTTTTAAATTTGAAAATTGACTTGAAACCTGCGAGAAATTTTTTTCATTAAGAACATCAAGCGTTATGTTAATTTGATGATCTTTAAAAAAACTAATTAACGAATTGGCCTGTTTTTCAAAGTCGTTTGTTCTTTTTTCATTAGCTTTTATTGTCTTTGAAAATAACTCTTCAGAATTAATTAGTGTATATGCATTATAATACTCTTTAGATAGTGTGATATCGGTTTTCTTTTTATCCACTACAAGATAAGGGGATATTTTTTTAAATTCGTCTTCGTCAACTTCAAAAGTGACGATGATTTCTGGTTTTAATTCACTATTGTGGATTGGTATGGCTTCTTTACGAATTTTTTTCCCTGTAGAAAAATCTTCTAAAGCTTCTAAAATGCTTGTCTTTCCACTTTCATTTTTGCCCGCAAGAACGGTAATAGCGTTCGATAAATAGCATTCTCTACTGTCTTTGATTGATTTATAATTCTTTATCCTAAAACTCTTTAGTTTCATATTCTACACCTCAAATACCTTTTATCCCTCATTCATTCCATCCCCGCCCACAAACCCCTGCGCGCCCTCTCTCGGGAAGCAGCGCCCTCACTTCACCACTTCCCACCGCCCGCCTTTGTCCGGGCCGGTTCTTTTAATCCTGCCGGATTCTTTGAGTTTTTTGATTATCTTTTTGACTCCGCTTTCCGAATAGCCCAATTTCTGCATAAGCTCTTCTATTGTAATTTCGGGATTTTGAGAAATTAATTCAATAATTTTCTGGTCACTTTTCTGGCTACTTTTCTGGTCACTTTTCTCCAAAGTTTTCTGCGCGTCAAAAAAGAATGATATCTTGTAATAATCTACGTCTCCGCCCACCACAGGATCCCTGCTATACTGGCTCCTCCATCCGGAAAACATCTTGTCAAAGCCCGAGCCGGCGTTTTCGGAAAGGTTTATCGCACGAAAGATGCGCGCAATGATAGGATTCCTTGGCTGTGAAAAGTCTTCTTTCATGATTATTTTGAAATCCTTTGGCAATGCCCCTGGATTCATGAATTCTATTCTATCCGTAAAAACCCTGATGCGCGGCTTTAAGCTGCTGAAATACTCCGAATGCATGAGAAGATTAACC
>JAHILE010000029.1 GCA_018897155.1 Nanoarchaeota archaeon
CTGAATCCTATTGAACGGGATTTTGGATTGATACAACGATTTGTTTTGAACAACAGCGATTTTCAAACTGTAAGAGAAGGCATGAATGCTATCGGCGCATACATAGAAAAAGAGCTATCATTTAGTTGAAAGTGTACTTAAGGTGGTGGAGATTTTTGATATGTGTGAGCAGTTATTGGGGGAGATACCTCATCGCTTTCAGCATTTCAATAACAGAGTAAGAGGCGCGTGTCACACCCATGCTCCTCATATCTGTGTCAGTTCCAACCACATACATATTTTTTATCGGCGTTCTTACTTCAGGGAATTTTATATTCGTGGATATCGCCGCTTTTTCAGGGATTAGTATTTGAGTATGCCTCATTTCTACATGATCTTCTATTCCTGGAATTGCAGAATATATTGTTTCAAGAAGGTGTTTCTCATGTTTTATCGGATCCTCATCAGGGTGTAGAAATGCGCTGAATCCTATCAGCTGTTTTCCGGCCGGTGCAAGATGCGGGTCATATCCTGTTGTTGGCATTGCCCAATAGGGCGCTCCGCTGGAAAACCACAATTCTGAGCCGCGATAATTCATCGTATTAATCGGATTTTTGAGGCCCAGCCATATTGTCATTGCTTTTGATTGCTTCAGTTTTTTTGCAGATGCCGCCCATTCGTTTGGCATGTCTGTAAGCTTCGGCAGGTTTTTTACCTCTCCGGAATAGATTATTGTATCGCATGAATATTCTTCTTTTTTTGTTTCAACTCTAAAACCGTTATTTTTCTCAGTTAGTTTTACAACTTCTTCATTTGTTTTCACACCAACATTTTTCGTAAATGATTGAAGCACACAATTAGTTATTGTCTGTATTCCACCAAGGGGATAGCCTTGTTCATGGTAGCTTTTGTTTACCGCAAGCTTGAAAAAATCAGATATTTTTTCAGTTATCTTTCTGTCGCCGTCATTAACAAGCCCGCCGGCGCTTAATATGCGCCATGCTGGAGTTTCTTTCATTGAAATGCCGCTTGAGAAATACGAAAGTGCATCAATGAGCCGCAGGCTTGCATCGCTTAATCCTTCGTCTTTGACGAAATCGTAAGCAGATATGTCGCTTTTTTCAACTACGCTTAGGTGTGTTATTGCCTTAAGAACTGTTTTTGTAAGCTTTGCTCGATCTGATTTTGAAATGGCTTTGAAGTTCATGAATCCTTTTATGGTGTTTGGGAAACGCACGAAACCTTCAGGATAACGCACATAATAATCACCATGAGGCACAAATTTTGGGGCGGAATTAAAGTATGCATCCATTAGTTTTACGAGCGGGCCGCCATCCAGCCCGGTTATCGCATGCACGCCGGTGTCGACAAAAAAACCCGTGTCCTGGACTTCATAAGTCCTGCAGTTTCCGCCAACAACACCGGATTTTTCAAGCAGAAGAACTTTTTTTCCTTCTTTTCCGAGAGCAAGCGCTGACAGAAGGCCGGAAATTCCCGCGCCGACAACAATTATATCATATGATTTTTCTGACATGTGTTTGCACCATTAATCACTGATTTTATTTAAAGATTTTGCGAGTGAAAAAAAATACTGGGCGAGGTCCGTTTCCGAGCACAATCGTTCTGATTCCTCAGTTAGTATGGTCTCTATTTTCTGTTCTTCGGGCGTTATTTGCTGCGTAGGCGTTTGATTGATGTATATTTTTGAATGAATGTGCATAGTTCATGTAATGCAATGATCTGTTTCATTTCCGGGCATTTTGAGTTTATGTACATACTAAATAGTTCTGTATGTCCATTTATGGGAACCAAGCGCCCAAGAGCATTCATGTGGCACTGATAAATATTATTTATATTTTCCCGAAGTATGCGTTCTACGTCATTCTTTTCCATCGGATTATTTCGTAAATACTCATTCAGAGTCTCCGGCGTGTGCACCGTATTCACCTATGAAATAGTTCTTTTAAATTATCAAACAGTTTTACGTCAAACTTTCCTTGCTTCACTTCGGCGCCACCGCCTTTTGCGCCAAGGCTTTTCAGCTTTTCGAATTCTGCATCGTTTCCCTTAAAAACAAAAATTCCTGATTTGTTCACAAGCAGGACCTTGTCAAGCCGTTCTGCAATATTGCGCATTGTTTGGGCGTCAAAATCAACAAGCTTCACATCGCCTGATTTTATCAGCTTTGCTTTTACTTCCGCAATTTTTTGCGCCAGATATTCAATGTCTTTGCGTTCTTCTTTCCAGCGCGCAAATAACTCGCGCGAGAAGTCTTCAGGATTTTTGCGTTTGATGCCTTTTGCAAATTCCTGGAGATCCACATATTTTTTTCCCGCTTCATATTTTATGTTTTCTTTTGAAAGATTTTCGCGAAGCTCATTTATTTTTGATTTTTGGATTGCGTATTCTTCCGCAAAGCGCATAAGCGTTTCAAGGACTTTCTCCCTTGGCACAGAAAATATTTGCGCGATTTTCTCAATATCTTTTTCATTCACTTTAATCTGCGGGGAGAGGCTTTCAAAGAATGCATTTAATTCCTGCAATTCTTTTTGCGCGCCTATTTCGTATTTTTTTGCGGCATTTCCTGCCGCGAATTCGATGCGCACAACGCCGTCCTGTATCTTGCTTGAGCCGATTATTTTTATGATTTCGGCTTCTTTTGTGTTTTTCAGATGCGTTCCTCCGCAGGCTTCGACATCAACGCCTTCGATTATTATCGCGCGCAGGCGCTTTCCCGGAACTGCGCCGCCCTGATACAATCTAAAACCGTATTTCTTTTCCGCATCGGTTCTTGGAAGCAGCATGCTTTGGACCGGAATCGCGTCTTTTACAATCTTGTTTGCAATCGCCTCAATTTTTTTGATTTCATTGCTGTCAAGAGAATCATAATGAGTTATGTCCAGCCTTCCTTTATCAAGAGTTTTTTCCGCACCCGCCTGCCAGATGTGGCTGCCAAGTATAATTCTAGCCGCGCCGTTTATGATGTGTGCGGATGTGTGGTGCTGAGCAAGCTGCAGTCTTCTTGATTTTTCAATATCGCACTTTACTGTTTCGCCTTCTTTAAACGAACTTGCCGGAGCTTTTAGTTCATGGATTATGACATTTCCTTGCTTAAAAACATCTGCGATTTCAATTCCATTTATTTTCCCCATGTCGTGCATCTGCCCGCCAGATGTCGGATAGAACGCGGTTTTGTCAAGGACAATATATTTGCCTTCAATTATTTTCAGTACTTTTGCATCGAAATTCAGCAGCGCGTAATTGTCAAAGTACAGAATATTTGTTTCAGGAATGCTGCTTAGGTTAAATGTTTTTGCCTTTTTTGTTTCCGCCTTTGCTGCAACCTTCTCATGCCTTTCCGCGACTTTTTTGTAGAAATCGTCAGGAATAGTTATTTTCAGGCCTGCAGATTTCAGCATTTCCGGGCTGATGCCGTTTGAGTCGTAAAGCTCGATCAGCTTGCTTTCGGTTGCGTCTTTTTCAGAAAGCCCTGAAACTATTTTTCGCGATTTTTCCTTTGTCTCGGCGTATTTTCTTTTTTCGACTTCAATTATCTTTTTTACTTCTTCAAGGTTTTCCAGAAGCTCGGGATATTGCGCTTTCAGGTATTTTGCATGCCATTCGCAGACATCGTTTAAGTCTACATTCCAGCCATACTTGTTTGAGATGTCAAGCGATCTTCTAAGAAGCACGCGCAGATTGTATCCGCCTCCGACATTAGATGGCAGAACTCCATCAGAAAGCGCGACAAGCAGCGATCTTGTATGGTCGCCGATTGAATAAATTCCTGCAAGAGGCATGATGTGCTCTTTTAATTGCTTTGCGTCAATGCCGATTTTCTTTGCGATTTGCGCCCATGTTTTTTCAATGTCTGCGACCTCATCGATATTCAGAAGGCCTGATAGCGGAAGGAATTTTTTGAATATCTCTTTATTCGGCGCGATTCCTGTCAGTTTGTAAAGCTTTTCTGAAACTGTCGGAAAAACAGTTTCATAGCTTGTGCTTGCGCCGTTTGTGAACCATGAGTATCTTTCCTGCCCGGTGCCCATGTCAAGTACTTTGATATTAAGGTCTTTCACAGCGCCGGATTTTACATCGTACTGCATATATACTTGATTTCCGAGTTCAAGCCCTCCTGAAAAAAATTCAATTGAAGGCCCCATATTCCCTCCGCCGGCCCAAGCATCCTCATGGAATTGCAAATGCTCTTTCGGAATTTTAACGCCTTCAGTCAGCCACGTGTATATGTGGCGCAGATAATCATGCGGCGCGTAATCCTTTGGCTTCATGAACGCATGTTGCCCAATCATGACAAATCCGGAATAATGCCTTCCGGTAATGCCTACATTATCAATATCGTTAAATCGCAGGCAGAATTGCGGCACAACAAGCGGGTTTGCAGGAGGGTCTACTTCGCCTGACACTACATACGGCTGAAAATCATAAATCGATGCCTGAACAAAATCCGTGTCGTCCCGCCATCTTGCGGCAACCGGATATCGCGCAATCGGGGTGTAGCCGAACTTTTTGAATGTTGATGCGAATTTCTGCCATGTTTCGACATAGTCCATTTTGGCTTTTGCAGGCGTGTTTCCGATAAATGTGTAGCCGCCGGAGCAATCAGGCTCGCCGCACACTGTTCTTTCGGAGTCTGTCGACCAGAAGAATGTTCCGCATTTCGCGCATTTTTTTCTCCGGAAGCCTTCTGCTTTGAGCACAGCTACGGGATAGTATTTTTCAGGCTCTGCCTGGGCTTTTAGCTTGAAGGCGCGCTTCATTTCTAATTCCAGCGCTTTCTGCGGCGCGATTGGGACCGGCATGCGATATGATTGGCGGGAAATTTTAATAAGCGTTGGTTTAATCACTACCGCCAATCTTCAATCCAGAAATCAAGATATTCTTCACCTACGCCGTTTTTGGCACCATATTCTTTAACTTCTTGAAATTCCTTTGATGACCATTTTTTCTCTTGCGGAATTTTGAATACTTTATTTACGAAAGAAACATAAACGAATTTACCATTCCAAAAATGAGCATACCGCCCATATTTTAGTTCTTTAGAGATTTTTTTAGCTACTTCTTCAATGTTTTTATCATCTGTTTCGATTTTAAATAAGTGCCAAAAGCGAGCGTTTTTTGATTCCGGACGGTCTTCAACTTTAACGTAAATTTTTCTAAATTCATTAAGTAGGGTTGGAGTATTCAATGACTCTGATAAGATAAATCCCTTAAACATACTGAAGAATTGTGGCTTGGAACTTAAAAACGTTCATTAGTTACTGAGTTATCTTTTTCAAGTATTTAGCAATATATAAACTTTCCCGCGAAAATCAAGATATGCAGAAAAATCAATCTGTACGAAAGAATAAATATAGTTCTTGTTCGAATATTATTGATGCTCTTTGGTGAATTTATGAAATCATGGAAATTTTTTAACGGAAATGCAATTTCCAAGCTTTCATTTCCAAAGTAAAAGGTGAATGAAATGAAATTTTACTCAGTAAGCGGCTATAATGAAGTCGGAAAAAACATGTCTGCTATTGAAGTGGGCGATGAAGTGATAATTCTTGACATGGGAATACACCTTGACAAGATTGTGACACTGACAGAGGAGGAGCGCAAAGTTCCGACAAAAGAGCTGATTGATATTGGCGCACTTCCAAATGATGAATGCCTCAAAGGAAAAAATGTCGTTGCGATAGTGCTTTCCCACGGGCATTTGGATCACTGCGCAGCTGTTCCGAGGATGGCTGAGCGCTACGGGTGCCCGATTGTTGGAACGCCGTTTACTCTTGCGATTATAAAAGGCCTTCTTGCAGATGATGGAAAAAGCGGCCTTGTGAAGAATTTGTGCCAGATAAACCACGGCGAAACAATGCGGATTTCAAAGAATTTTGCTGTTGAGATGGTACACATAACGCACAGCATCCCGCAGGCGTCAATGATAGCACTGCATACAAAAGAAGGAATAATAACATATGCCTGCGACTATAAGCTTGACAACAACCCCACATTTGGGCCCAAGCCGGATTATAAGCGCATAAAACAACTTGGCGCAGAAGGCGTGAAACTGCACATAAGCGAATGCCTGCGCGTGGCAGAAGAAGCTCGCACCCCTCCGGAATATGTTGCCAAAATAATGGTTAATGATGCAATAGATCGTGCTTATGAGGACAATACCGCGGTTATCATAACGAGTTTTGCATCACACATAACACGGCTGCGCAATATAATCGAAGCAAATAACGGGCGTAGGGAAGTAATTATGCTTGGACGTTCGCTCGATTCGTACGTCAATGCCGCGAAAGAATGCAAGCTTATTGAGGCAGACGACATCAAGATTTATGGACGAAGAAAAACTATTGCAGCGGCGCTTGAAAAAGTGAAGAGTCATCCGGAAGACTTTCTACTTATTGCGACAGGAAATCAAGGAGAGCCGAATTCCGCGCTTTCAAGGCTTGCGAGAAAAGAGTTTCCATTTGCCTTGCGAAAGCAGGATCAGGTGATATTTTCTTCAGAAGCGATTCCGAATCCGATAAATGAGGCGAACCGTTATATTCTAAAGCGCAATTTGTATGAGCAGGGCGCGCGGATAATGGAGCACGTTCACGTTTCAGGGCATGCGCGCAGGGAAGACCACCGCGATATGTTGAAGATGCTTCAACCTCAGTATGTCATTCCGAACCACGGAGAAACAGAGCGGCTTGCGTCATTCGCATCCCTTGCAATGGAGGAGGGCTGGAAACTCGGCGACACTGTAAAGATAATGTCGAACGGGCAGAGCGTCGGGATAAAGTAGCCTAGAGATTGCCAAATTTCCAATTTTCAGGCAATTCGAAAGCCTCGTTTCCTGCGCCATAGAATTCAACAGCTTGTTTTATGTGGGGGACTAACGCATTTATAAAGCATTCTGACTTGATTGAAATGTATTTTTTATACAGCTCTTCCGGAATTTCTAGAAGTTTATAGGGAGTTTTTTGCGATGGGAATACGTTTAGCAAAACCGGTTTTTTCATATCAACTTTTAGAAATAACTCACTTTGATTATTGACTGCTACAATGCCGTTTGGATTAATGCCGTTTTGATATGCATAATTTGGCATGAAATCAAGTATACTGAGGTATGCCTTTTTATCGCGTGTTATTGGCACTGCTAAAAGCTCAAAAGGACGGCTTTTTCCGATAGTGAAGCGGGAAGTTATGTTGGAATATCCTGTCATATATTCACAATTCCTACTAAGTGATGAAAGTTTATATATGGAGTTTATTGAATGATTGGAAGGTTAATTTTTCAAATCATTATTTGCGCAGTTGTGCAATATTTTCAAATTTGGTTCTCATTAAATATATAATGTATGGACACTCATAGTATTTCATGATTTCAGTTTTCAAAAAAACCATTCGTGATAAAGAGCTCCAGCAGATTGATGAGCCGAAAGTGGGCTCGTGGATTTCTCTTGTTGATCCTACTGAAGAAGAAATAAACAAGATTGTTGATGAGCTGGAGCTTGACCGCAAGAATCTTACTGATGCGCTTGACGAATACGAGCTTCCAAGAATAGAAAAAGAAGAAGGCGTAATGTATGTTCTTATAAAAACACCGATTGAAGAGCAAGATGCAATATACACAATTCCAATAGGCATTGTCGTGACCAAAGATTACATCATAACAATAACAAAGAAAACGAATAGCGTTATAGAAAGCGTATTGTCAAAAAATAAGAACATCTGCACAACACAAAAAATCAATTTTATGATACATTTATTTCTTCTTGTGAGTGATAAGTACGATCAATATCTGAAAAAAATATCCAAGGATATCAAGCGCAGAAAAACAAAGATGGCGGATCTTTCAAATGAAGACATAATTAATATTATTAAGCAAGAGGAAGTGCTTAACGATTTCATTTCATCTTTTTTGCCAACTGTAAATATTTTCGAAAAGCTTTTGGGCGGAAAATATATTCCGCTTTATCAGAATGACAAAGACATTATAGAAGACGTCCTCATAAATTCCAGGCAGACGCTTGACCTTTGCAGGAGCAACATAAAGACAGCAACAAACATACGTGAGGCGTATTCTACAGTGCTTTCAAACAACCTGAACAAGACAATAAAGCTCCTCACTGTTTTTACAATAATCCTTGCCATTCCGACAACAATCGCGAGCCTGTTCGGCATGAATGTATTGCTGCCGATGAAGGATAATCCGCACATGTTTTTGTACATCCTGTCTTTTGTGTTTGGAATAACGTTGCTATTGGTATATATTTTTTTCAGGAAAAAGTGGATATGATTGGCGGATATGTTTTTCGGATTCAGAAAGCATTTTCAAGATGCTTCATCGCGCTTTCAAGAAACTTATTTGCGATTTTTATTCCTTCATCGGTCTTGATTTTACCCATCATCGCGCGCGTCTTTTCAATGCTTCTTGCCTTTGCTTCTGTTGGCGCAAGATTCTTTTTCTGCTCGTCAAAATATGATTTGTAGGTATCCTCAATGAAAATTATCCCGTCGGCATCCTGCAATATTCTCTGCTCCATTCCTTCAACAGGAGTGCCAAGAGGATGCGCTTTTATGGCTCCGAATATTTTGTCGCGCGTCCTTTTATCAAGCTTGAACTCTTCAAGAAATTGCTTAGCTATTTTCACGCTTTCTTTTGCGTGTTTTTCATCGCCTGCATCGGCGCCGATATCGTGCAGAAGCGCAGCCATGATAACCGTGAAAATATCCGCATGATATATTTCCGCAAGGTGGCGCGCGTAATTCCTTGCGCCGAATACGTGCCTGAGGTATGCTTCTTCGGGCTGCCTTGTTTTCGGCACGCTGCACCTAACAAAAGCTTCAGTTTCTCTGACTATTTTCTCCCTGTTTTCCATAGACATTAATGCGCGCGAAGTATGATAAAGGTATCTGCGTGTGTGTTGCATATGTGATTTTTTGTACTCAATCCGAAACAAAACCAGAGCTTATAGCCATTTTCTCTTTCGAAAGTATGCCAGCATGGAAATTGTTATTGCAATCATTACAACCCAAACCGCAGCATAGCCCCAATACCAGTTGAGTTCAGGCATATTGAATGGCGATGCGCCTGTGTTGAAATTCATCCCATAAACGCCTACAATGAATGTCAGCGGGATGAATATCGTCGCAATTATTGTGAGGATTTTCATAACTTCGTTCATCTTGTTGCTCATGGTTGAAAGGTATAGATCTATCATGCCGGAAAGCATGTCGCGGTAAGTTTCCACAGTATCGATTATGCGCACAGTATGATCGTAAAGGTCTCTCAAATAAATTCTTGTGGACGCGCTTATCAAGCGCGATTCACCTCTCAGAAGAATGCCGACCATATCCCTCAGCGGCCAGACTGACTTGCGCATAAAAAGCATTTCCCTTTTCAGCCGATGAATGTTATATAATGTTTCATGCTTTGGCTCTTTCATGAGCCGTTCTTCAAACACCTCGGTTTCATCACCCATCTTTTCCAATACTATAAAATAGTTATCAATAACGGCATCCATAAGGCTGTATGCCAGATAATCCGCCCCTGCTTTTCTTATATGCCCCGTTCCCGCACGAATCCGTTCGCGAAGCGAATCAAAAACATCCCCTTCCAGACCTTCCTGAAATGATATGACAAAATTCTTTCCCAATATGATGCTGACCTGCTCAGAAGTTATCTTTTTTTCAGAATCGGTATACGACAGCATATTAAGCACAATGAAAATATGGCTGTCAAAGATCTCTGCTTTTGGCCGCTGCATTGCGCTCATTATATCTTCAAGAATTGTTGGGTGTATCTTGTAATGCTTGCCTATGGACTCGACGATATCCGGCCGGTGAATGCCGTCTATATTTATCCAGGTGATTGTGGTCTTCTCTTTGTACTTGAAGCAATCTTCTACATTTCTTACTTCCCTTTCCTGGAACTTTTTTTCATTGTAATAGAATACGGTGATTTTTACAGGAGCGTTGCTTTTGTCTCCAAGATATATGAGACTTCCCGGCATAAGGCCTGCTTTTTTTGACATTTTTTTTAGGATGCGCGACAAACAAACACCATAAATACTTGCTGATAGTTATTTTGTGTTCTGAGTATATATAATTCGAACGTTCCGCGGATGATTTTATTTCGATGCGTGTATAATTTCAACAACATCTCGGTGCTTAAGTTCTGCATCCCCTGCTATGCGCTTTTTTGTCCTGACATCGATTGCGTAAAGAAAGTGCTTTCCAAAATCAGTATGAAGCGCGTATGCGAAGTCGCGCGCATTCGCTCCCGGCGGAAGAAGAAAGCAGTCCGGCAAAACATTGCCTTTACTATCTGTTAGCTTGTTTACACCCCCCGGAAAAATCGCGATGTATTTCAGGAAATCAAACACTGCGGCGTCAAGAACATTCTGCACACCGGTCGTTCCCCATTTTTTTAGGAACTTCGACATCATCTCAAGCCCTACTTTCTGCTTGTCGTTCAGCGCATCCGGCGTAAGAATCTTAAAGTCATCATTTCCGGGCACATAATCTATCATGCCTTTGCGCGCAGCTTCCCTTAGCGCAAGCTCCATCTCTGACGAGCACGGAACAAAAAGAATGTCCGGGAACTCTTTTTTAAGCGACTCAATGTTTTTTTCTGCTGTTGAAATATCCATTTTGTTTGCGGCAACAAGTATTTTTTTTGTGTCGCGCCGAATATGTCTTGCAAGAGCCTTTCGATGTTCCGGAGTCCAAGCCTCCGGGTTTGCCGGAAGAGCGAGAGCTACAATGCCTTCGGTTATTGTTTTGTCAGTTACTTTGAAGCTTGAAAGCAATTCTGATAACTGCCCCTCAATATTTTTTTTCTGCATGTTTGCCGCGCGCGATATCTTAAACCAGTGGCGTTCAATGATTGAGGCATACCACAAGTCTATTTCATCCTCAAGGAATTTTACATCTATTGCAGGATTGTGTGTTCCAGCAACTACATTTTCGCCTTTTTCATTTGTCGAGCCGGAGGCATCGATTACATGTATCAGGACATCAGCATTTGAGAGGTCGCTCAAGAACTGGTTGCCGAGGCCTTTTCCCTCATGCGCGCCAGGAACAAGCCCTGCCACATCAATCATTTCAACAGGCACAAATCGCATGTGGTCTTTGCACATACCGAATCGCGGGTTGCATTGCACGCCAAAATCTTTGTCCGCGCATGCGACTCTCACATAGCCGGTGCCAAAATTCGGCTTTATTGTTGTAAATGGATATGCCGCTATTGCAATATCCGCAAGCGTTGCCGCTTTAAAGAATGTCGATTTTCCTGCCGATGGTTTTCCTACAAGGCCTATGGTAAAACTCATGATTATCTGTAATTAAGTGTCTGGGAAATTATAAAAAGCAATATAGGAAAATTTGCATCCGTCAAATTAATTAATCTGCGTTGTTAATTGCTTTTATGGCTGACGAAAATTCCAAAGCTGCTGCAGAAGATGCTGCTAATGCGGTCGGCAGAAAACCGGAAAGTCCGCGAGTCAGGCCGGTTTATTTTGTAATTGCTGTCGTTGTTTTTGGATTAGTAATTGGTATGATTTCTATCGGGGAAAAATCCGATATGCCCACAGGTAAAGTTCTTGAGCCTGTTGCGCCGAGCATTTTCCCTGAACAGATTGCTGAATTTAATACTGTCGTCGCAGAATGCAACCAATATATTGCAGAAAGGGACAACAATAATACAATAGATTGTTTGAGGAAGGCAGATGCGATTAAAACCGACCTGAAAGTTGTTTCTGCGCTTGCAGATCTTTATTATTTTACAGGGAATGATGGCGAGGCAATAGCATATTATTCGCGCGCAATAGAAATTGAGCCCAGTGATACGCGACTGAGGTATAATTACGCGCTTTCTCTTGAGCGAATGAACCGGACTGAAGATGCTCTTGCGCAATACGCAAAAGCCGCTGGCTTGGAGTCTAATTACACTGCTGCGATTAACAACCGGGGCATTCTTTTGCAGAAGCTCAAAAGATTCAATGAATCAAAGCAGGAATTTGAGAACGCGCTTGCGATTGAGCCTAACAACACCATAATTCTTGTTAACTATGCGAACGTGCTTGCTGAAATGAATTTTAAAACAGAGGCTGAGCAGAAGTACCGAAAGGCCATTCAGCTAAGCCCTAATAATACGGGAATTTATAAAAATTTCGGGCAGTTTCTTTTCATGAACGGCAGATATGCCGAGGCAAAGGATATGTTTGATAAATCGGTTTGATGAATCATTTGTTGGTTAAAAAGCATTTAGTCGGGTGTAAACGTATTATAACTTGCACTGCAAATTCAATGCATGAATGTTTCTGAACTTACACAACTTCCGGAAAATGCGCGCAACACTCTAATCTCCGAAGGCATCACAATACTCAATCCGCCGCAGGAGCTTGCGGTGAATGCAGGCCTGCTAGATGGCAAAAACATGATTGTTTTCGCGCCCACGGCATCAGGAAAAACATTTGTGGCAGAGCTTGCAATGCTTAACATAATTCTTAATCTGCGCAAAAAAGCAGTTTACATAGTTCCATTAAAGGCACTTGGCTCCGAGAAATACGAGGAGTTTAAGGCGCGATACGCTCCTCTTGGCATAAAAGTCGGGGTCTCAATGGGCGACTATGATTCAGAGGATTTGTGGCTTTCGTCGCAGGATCTTATAATTGTCACAAGCGAAAAATTGGATTCTCTTATGCGCCACTACATTCCATGGATTCATGACGTGGGGCTTGTTGTTGTTGACGAAATACATCTGCTGAATGACATTTCGCGCGGCCCGACTCTTGAAATTACAATCACCCGCATGCGCGATACAATCAGTCGGAAAGCAAATGCGCGTGAAAACGCGGCAATCGGCCAAAAAACAAATGCGCTTCAAACGGCAATAAGCGGCCAAAAAACATTATTTCAGATGCTCGGATTATCTGCAACAATTTCGAATGCAGAAGAGCTTGCAGGATGGCTTGGCGCTGAACTAGTTCAATCAGATTATCGTCCGATACCGCTTAAGAAAGGCGTTTATTTCGGCGGATGCATAAGTTATGGCAGCGAAAACGAACAAGTAAACCAAAAGCATGACGACGACGTTTCTGATATGATTGAACACGCGCTTGCTAAAGACAGACAGGTGCTTGTTTTTGTGAACTCCAGAAAATCAGCAGAGGCGCAGGCTGAAAAACTGGGTGATGTTGCAAAAAAATATGCTGATATCAGCATTTCAAAAACAATGGCGCGTGACGCAATTGGTGCGCTTTCAACGCCAACAAAGCAATGCAAGCGACTCGGTTTATGCCTTGCTCAAGGAACTGCGTTTCATCATGCGGGCCTTGTGCCTAAGCAGAGAAAGCTGATTGAGGATTCGTTTAAATCAAAAAGCCTCAAGGTCATTTGCGCAACACCCACGCTTGCAATGGGCGTGAATCTTCCGTCATCGGTTGTCATAATAAAAGACATGCTGCGCTATGCCGAAGGCTACGGCATGCGGCCGATTCCGGTTCTTGAATACCAGCAGATGGCGGGCCGCGCAGGAAGGCCGAAATACGACAAAGAAGGCTTTGCAATTGCAGTCGCGCGAACAGAAAACGACATAGAGCATATTTTTGACAATTACATAAACGCCGACACTGAAAAGATTTTTTCAAAACTCGCGCTTGAGCCGGTTCTGCGCATGCATCTGCTTTCCCTCATTGCAACAGGCCATATCCATACAGAGGGCCAGCTTACAAGGTTTATGGAAAAAACATTTTACGCGCATCAGTACAGCGATTTGACAGAGCTTAAGGCAAAAATGAAGCGCATGCTCCAGCTGCTTTCTGATTACGGGCTGATTGAAATTGATGGTGCTGGCGGGCTGAATAATGGCGCTAATGGGTCGCAAAATCAGAAGCCTAATCAAAAAAATACTCTAAATGCTCTTTTTATGACTGCCGATAATTTTGTAAAGAGTTCAACTTTAAATTCAATTTCAAGTTCAAATTCGGGTGATAAGCCAAAAGAGCTAAAAGCAACGCCTCTTGGAATACGGGTTGCAGAGATGTATATTGACCCGGAAACCGCAAACCTGATAGTTGAGTCGCTGAAAAACGCGCACTCAAAAAAACTTAACGAGCTTTCGTTTCTGCATTTGATTTCAAACGCGCTTGAGCTTTATCCGCAGCTGCGCGTCCTTAAAAAAGACGAAGATTTAATAGACGGCGCGCTTACCGATTTTCAAGATTGCTTTATTGTTCCTGAAAAGCTTTTTGATTATGAATCGCAGGCATCAACAGTCAAAACCGCGCTTATGTTTAATGCATGGATGAACGAGAAAGGGGAAGATGCTTTGCTTGAAGAGTACAATATTGCGCCGGGAGAACTGCACGTAAAGCGCGACACAGCCGACTGGCTTTTGTACGCGGTTGACGAAATCGCGCGAATCGTCGGCATAGCAGGCATGCACAAAGAGATATCTGATTTGCGCATCCGCCTGAAGCACGGAGTAAAGCGCGAGCTTCTGCCGCTGGTTGCGCTGAAAGGGATTGGAAGGATGCGCGCGAGAAAATTATTCAACGCAGGGCTCAAAAGCGCAAAGGATGTCAGGGAATGTGAAGCAGGCGCGCTTGAAAAAATTGTGGGAAAGAAAACTGCGGAATCGTTGAAAGCAAATTTGTGTGAAAGTCTGTAATTGCATCCTTATTTTATCCGCTGTTATGCGTTCCTGATAGGGAAAAAAACAAAGTCGCGAAGGCGCCCGAAAATTCGTTGCCACCGCAGTTCTTAAGGGGTTGCCGTCTATTTTTGAATTTTGACCGAAAGCTTTATATAGTATTATGAATATATATTCATAATTAAACTATGGAGGTAGAAAAAATGTCAGGACAAGATGGAACAGGGCCTTTAGGGTTAGGACCTCTTACAGGAAGAGGGCTTGGACCTTGTGGTTGCGGAATGCGAAGAGGATTTGGCGGATGTTACGGAAGAGGTTTTTGGTCTAGAAGACAGGTAACTCTAACAAAAGAAGAAGAAAAGAAAATCCTTGAAGCAGAACTTAAAGAAATTGATTTGGAAAAGCAAGAGATAGAGAAAAGACTAAAAGAAATGAAGTAAATCCTTTCTCTTGCTTTTTTCTTTTCGTAAAATTTAAATAAGAATCTGAATAAGTATTCAGTATGGCACGCCCAAGATTGTGCAGAAGAGTCGAATTTAACCCAGATGTTACTTATTTCAAACCGCAAGGAATTCCTTTAAGAGAATTAGAAGAAGTTATTTTGCATGTTGACGAATACGAAGCAGTCAGGCTTAAAGAATTAGAAGGATTAGAGCAGGAAGAATGCGCTAAAAAAATGAATATCTCACAGCCGACTTTTCATAGATTAATTTTATCTGCAAGAAAGAAAATAGCCGATGCTATTGTTAATGGTAAAGCAATCAAAATAGAAGGAGGTGTTTATAAAATGGCCGGAATGCCAAAAAGAAAATTCAGGTGCTATGATTGTGGGTTTGAGTGGGAACTTGATTACGGAACTGGAAGACCGGCAGAATGCCCAAAATGTAAATCAAAAAATATTCATAGGCATCCTGAAGACAGGGGACCTCAACGAGGAAGGGGTTTAAGAGTAGGAAGAATATAGTGACGGCAACCTTCTTAAAAAGAAAGTCACGTTTGGTGACTCTTACTATGAGCTGCTTACATCAAACAGATTTATGCGTGACTATCCCAGTTCGCAAATATCCGGGTTTTATAGTTTATGTGCCCCGAAAAATCCGAGGAAATCAAGCGCCTTATTGCGATATTTCTTAAAACTAAAAGTATGTTTTGATGATTGGTGCGGAGAGAAATTTCGAAAATGCATCCAAAACATTAAAAAGCTTGTGAATTAACTTATGCGTATAAGTTTATGAGATGATCTTATGGGTGACGAACCAATAGAAGGACAGCAAATTGAAGCAAAAGACTGCAAAAAAGGCGTTTTCATAATGGTTGAAGGCATACCGTGCAGAGTTACGAATCTGCAGATTGCAAAAACCGGAAAGCACGGTCACTCAAAGGCGCGTGTCGATTGCGAGGGCCTTTTTGACGGCAAAAAGCGCGTGTTTATTCAGCCAGGCGGCGCAAAGGTCCTTTCTCCAAATGTCGACAAGCGCGTAGGACAGATTCTTTCTATAGAAGGTGAAAACGCGCAGATAATGGATTCCAAGACATACGAAACATTTTACGCAAAAATTCTGGACGAAATAAAAAGCACAGTAAAAGACGGCCAGGAATGCGACTACTGGGTTGTTGCCGGTCAGAATGTTGTAATGGCTGTGCGTTAGATGATTTTGGTATTTGGGTGTTTTGTGCGCTTAGAGATTCTATCGTAGCCGATGCGTTTTAAAAACTACTTATTCAATAGGGTGCAATAGTAGTATGCGGTGTTTTATTGATAATAAAGCAGTTTACAGCAAAAAACGGAACTATATTTGTTTTGCGCACATTTGAACGAAAGGATTTATCACGCGTAAACGAATTTATGAATTTTGTAAATGATATTGTCGAAGAAGACGATTATATACACACCAATAAAAAACAAACGTTGAAAGAAACCAAAAAAGATCTTACCGATATGTTAAAAGCGAGTTTGAAAAAAGAATCATTTGCGGTTGTTGCTGAAATTGACCAAAAAATAGCCGGATTTGCAGACATTACATCAAAAAAATTTAGAGAGAATCATGTTGCAGTTATTGGAATAATTATTGGGCGAACATATCGCGGAATTGGTTTGGGCTCTCAAATTTTGTCAGCTTTGATGGCTGAAGGCAATTTAAAACTTAAGGAAAAACCAAAAATTATCGAATTAGAAGTCTTTGAAACAAATAAAAATGCTCGAATAGTTTATCAAAAACTGGGTTTTAAGAAAATTGCGGAATTGCCAAATAGAGTGCAAAGACGCGGAAACTTAGTATTTAAAATAATGATGGAAAAATATGTTTGATGGTTCTTATGTTTGAAAAAAAAGAAAGTTTGGTTAGTGAATCCAAACCGCGCGACGATATCGTTTATTTTCATTCTATCGAAAAGAAGTGGCAGAAGAAATGGGCTGAGGCAAAAATCTTTGAATCAGAAGCCGCGCCGGGAAAGCCGAAATTTTTTGCTAATTTTCCTTATCCGTATATGAATGGCAAGCTTCACATAGGGCATCTTTATACTTTTTTGCGCGCGGAAATTTTCTCCCGCTACAAGCGCATGCGCGGATATAATGTTCTTTTTCCTTTCGCATTCCACTGCACAGGCACGCCTATTGTGGCTGCTGCAAGGCGAATAAAAGACAAGGAAGAAAAGCAGGTTAAGATTCTAAAGGACATGAATATTCCTGATTCTGAACTCAAAAAGTTTGAGAATCCGCTTTATTGGATTGAATATTTTCCAAAAGCCGCCAAATCAGATCTTCAATCTCTTGGCGCAGCAATAGATTGGCGCAGGTCTTTTCGAACCACTGAAGTAAATCCGCCGTATTCGAAGTTTATCGAATGGCAATTCAACAAACTTAAGGAAAAAAATTATGTTGTACGCGGCGAGCATCCGGTTGCATGGTGCCCAAAGGATAAAATGGCAACAGGCGACCATGATCGGATTCAGGGTGAAGGCGTTGTTCCGGAAGAAATGACGCTTGTGAAATTTGAAATCGACGGGAAAATACTTCCTGCTGCAACATACCGGCCTGAGACAACTTTTGGCGTAACCAATATGTGGCTGAATCCGGATGCAGTTTATGTCGAGGTAAGGGTGGATAAAGAGACATGGATTGTCACAAAAGAGACTTTGGAAAAACTCAAAGACCAGAATCACGCGGTTTCAGTAATCAAAGAAATAAAAGGAAAGGAATTTGTCGGAAAATTTTGTATAAATATCGCAACCTGCGTCAGCGTGCCGATTCTTCCTGCTGTTTTTGTCGATCCGAAAATTGGTACGGGTGTTGTGATGTCAGTGCCAGGGCATGCGCCTTATGATTATATTGCGCTTCGCGATATTCAACGCGCGCCTGAAAAATACGGAATGAAAGTGGAGCAGGTTTCACAGATAAAGCCGATATCACTCATAAAGGTTGAAGGATTTGGGGATTTTCCAGCTGTTGAAATTGCGGGAAGCATGAAAATCGAGGGCCAAAGCGATGAAAAGCTTGAAGAGGCGACAAAAACAATTTACAAGAAAGAGTTTCATGGCGGTATACTTAAGGATATCACCGGCAAGTACAAGGGAATGACTGTTGCAAAAGCAAAGGATATTATCATATCTGATTTCAAAAAAGTTGGTGCAGCCGTCTCATTTTATGAGCTCCCGGAAGCCGTGGTCTGCAGGTGCCTCTCGCCATGCCATGTGAAAATAATTGATGATCAGTGGTTCATGAAATATTCTGATGCCGGATGGAAGGCAAAAACGCACAAGGCACTCGACAACATGAATCTTTGTCCGGATGAATCACGCGCCCAGTTCAACTATGTCATTGATTGGCTTAATGATTGGGCTTGCTCGCGAGAATTCGGGCTTGGCACGCGCATTCCTTGGGACAAAAAATGGCTGATAGAATCGCTGTCGGATTCAACAATTTATATGGCGTATTATACAATCGCGCATATAATACAAAGCGAGAAAATCGACGCTTCAAAAAGCTACGATATTTTATTTGATTATGTTTTCCTTGGAAAAGGAACCGCAGCATCGGCTGAAAAAGATTCCGGCATAAATGTGGAAAAAATCGAGAAGATGCGATGTGAATTCCTTTACTGGTATCCATTTGATTTCAGGAATTCCGCAAAAGACCTTGTTGGAAATCATCTTACATTTTCACTTTTCAACCATACCGCAATATTTGATGAAAAATTCTGGCCAAAAGGCTTCGGCGTCAACGGCTATGTGACTGTTGAAGGAGAAAAAATGAGCAAGAGCAAAGGCAATTTTTACACTATGGAAGAAATACTTGTAAAATACGGCGCAGATGTTTCAAGAATCACAGATATGATGGGTGGCGAGGGGCTGGATGACGCAAACTGGGATTCCCGCCTTGCAGATACTTTTTCAAAAAAGCTTTTTTCAATCAAGGAAATGGCTTTGAGCATTGCAGATAGAAAGAAAAAGAAAGGCAAAGGGGCGGAAAACTCCGGCCATATCGACAGATGGCTTGTTTCACAAGTTCATCGCCAGATAAAGCTTGCAACAGTTGTAATGGATGAAACAAAATTCAGAAGCGCGCTTATGGCGTCATATTATGACATGCAGGCGGCGCTTAAGTGGTATGAACGAAGGGCAGAGAATACAAATACTGATGCGGCTGCATTTTTTATCGATGCGCAATTGAAGATGCTTGCGCCGTTCACTCCGCACATATGCGAGGAGCTGTGGAGCGAACTCGGAAAAAAAGGCTTTATTTCGGCTGCCGAGTGGCCTGAATTTGATGCAAAGAAAATTGATGAGAACGCCGAGAAAATGGAGGCCTTGATAAAACAGACACTTGAAGATGTGAACGCGATAAAGAAAATCGTCAAAAAAGATGCGAAGCAAATAAATATATATGTTCCAGAGATATGGAAATACGATATGTACGCGCTTGCACTGACAAAGCCGAAAAATCTGATTGCAGAGGCAATGAAAAACACAGAGATAAAAAAACAGAGCGAGGCTGCGGTAAAATTCGCGCAGCAGCTCGCGAAAAATATGAATGTTCTTGAAAAAACGCTGTCTAAAGAAGATGAGATTATCGCGCTAAAGAGCGCGGAAAAGTTCTTTGCAAAAGAATTTGGATGCGCGGTTTCTGTAATTGATGCAGACGGCGCAAAGTCAGACAAGGCGCAAAAAGCCGTGCCCGGAAAGCCGGGAATTGAGATTGTTTGACGTAGAACTTCTCGTACCTACTTATGAAAAGTGAATATTTACGTATTTTTAAATATTCGCGATAAAATAATTTTGATAGTATGACCGTTTCTAATGGTTTGGACAAAAATGCAGAGCCTCCATCGCCTCAAAAATATCGGCTCGGCATATTGCTGTGCGTAAAAAACGGCATTTTTGAACCAGGGGTTATAGCAAACGTTTTACAGCTGGGGCCGCATTATACGGCAAATCTGATGCTTAGATATCAGGGATTACTTTCTAAAGACGGGGGATTAAAAACAGACGGCATAAGTGTGCTTGAAACTCTAGAAAAAGAGTATGCTGAGCAAACTCATTTTTACAGAAAAAGAATGGCGGGGTTGTCTGAAAATGGCGAAATAAGCAAGAATGTGCTTGCGACAAAAGAACCATATAATTCAACAGGGCGCGATACGTTTACACCATCAAATCCTAAAGCTAATGATCCGAATATGGCTGCAACTATTGACAAACAGGCAATTCAAGAAGAATTATTCGGAAGCCAATACATGAAAGATGAAAAAGAAAAAACGATGAGATGTTTTGATCGTAAGGATTACCATAAAGCCCGTTTATTATATCAGGTGAACCAAGGAAATAATAACAATGCCGAGATAGCAAAAATTTTGGGAATTTCTACACCTTATGTTTATCTTCTTTTGGCAGAACTTGAAAGAGATTCATTGTTTGTTGGCACTCGAAAATCGAAAAAGCTTAATGAAAAAGGCGCTGCAACACTTTCGCGCCTGACAGAAAAATATGGCGCCTTAGACGATTCTCAAAAAGACGCACCACATACGGAATATAAACAAATAAAAGAATTGATAAAAAAACCATCAGAACCCGATACACGTCTTTCTCAAAACCTCGTGCAGAATCAAGTAAAAGAAGAAATTAAGCCGGCGAAAGTTGATACTAAAATCAGCGATATTATCGGCGTTAATGATGGGCTGCCTGCAAATGAACTTTCCGATGAGCCCGAATATGTTAGAAATGATCTGCTTGTTCTTAAGCTTTTGATGGGGGTCGAAAGCGGGCTTAAAGCAGATGAATTATTGGATTTATTATCCGATGATGGCGGTTTGTATACTCTTGAGTCGCGGCTTAGGAAAGAGAAGCTATTTTCAAAAAAACTTGATGTTTATAGGCTAGAGGGTTCCGGCCGCAAAAAGTTGGATTCTTTGAAACAGGAATGCAGCACAGTAGTTCCTGAATATGCGGATATTATCGATTATCTGCGCGTAAACAAAATGATGCCGCCACAAAAAAAGAATGCATATATCACTGCTCCGGCCGGAAACGCCCCAATAGCAAAAGACGAAAAATTACAGGAGATTTCTAAATCAGAGCATGAAAAGCCGAAGTATGAAAAGGAAGAAACGCCTTATGTTTCAAAGGAAACTGTTGTTGAAGCTTCAATCGAAAAAAATCCTATTGAAGTAATACTTGCTGAAAGCACGCCGCCGGAAAAAGCCCCACAAAAAGAACAAAGACCTCATTTACTTTATCCGGATAAAGAACTATTCGATAAATTACATACTGAAGAAACTGCGCAATTAAACGTTGATAGCGTTCCTTCAGATAAAAAGATTGCAGAAATAATTGAATCTCATAAATTTATTGATGTTGAAGAATCTTCGGCTGAAATAACATATAGTTTAAACCAGGGTTATGTAAGGATTACTGACGGTATGGCTGGCTTTAATCTGCTGAAAATCAATAATTCATATAATTCAAACCCAAATCCCTCTGATTACGGAATGAGGGTCAAACTTAGCCCGGAACTCGTGCTTCTTGAACTTGTGAAGCGCACTAAATCGACAAAAAAAGATTTGATGCATTATGCCGACACATACAATAAAAGAGATTGGGTAAATAGTACCCGTGTTTTGAAGAATGGGGTATTAATAAAAGAATCCGAAGGTATGTTAACGCTTACCGAAAATGCTATGAAATTGCTTGATGATGCAGAATACTGGCTATCGATATACTTACGCGGAGAAGACGAGCATTGCACACGCCGTTTTGATGAAGACGAGTCGTGTCTTCCAGCATTTATTAGAGGTGTGGGGAAGGTGTCATTGCATTCGCCATCTTCGACAGTTCTTAACAAGATTAAAGAGTATTGTGCAATTCCAAAAATAGGAGAGAAAGAAGAGCAGCCTGAACGAACGGCTTTTGTTAAGCCTGAGCCAGTTGTTGTTTACGAGGAGCTGCCAAAAATAAAACCTGTAGTTGCCGAATCAACAATTTCAACAATTAAAAAGAACGGAGATTCTTTAAAAGATACCGGAATATATGTAAAAGGTCATAGGTATGTCGTTTTTCTTGGCGGCAGAGGGCAAAGAACAATTGTTGCGCGTAATCGTTTTCAAGATATCGGAAAAAAGTATCTAAACGCACTTAAGACAGAGGGATTAATTGACAATAATCTTGATGAAACATATTTGGATTTAAAAGATTTGGGCTGGATTACAGATAATAACGTAGACAAAGTAAAAACGGATAAGGGACAGGCAGCAGAAAGAATATTGGAACAGCTTATGAGTTCATCCAATGTTGTGGCATAATCTGTATTGTGGATATTCTTTATTTTACAGCCTTTTCAAACTCATCCATGAAGTCTTTTGTCTCGGATTCACAGCGCTTTATTGCAGAAACAAGGGCATTTCTTGGGTCCTTTGCCTTGACAATGATTTTCGGGCTTCCAAGCGAAGGGTGCTTCTTTTCATAGGCTGCAAGCGTTACGCTGTTGTCTTCCCATAGCGATTCTCTGATAAGATTAGGGATTGTATGCCTTTCGCCCTCGATTTCCACCACAAGGGAGTCTTTTTTCTCTTCAAGAACATTGATTTTCATTTTTAATCACTTTCTTCACCGAAAAATGAAATCCTTTCACAAGCTTCGCTTGTTTTGGGATTTAATGTTCCCAAAAGCTTGAAAAGCCATAGGCTTTTCAGGACTCTAGGCTTTTCGGCATTCCCGAAAAAGCTTCAAGTTCGCAGCAGCGAACGAGATGATTTTCATAATTATCAGTTTTCTATCATTGTGAGTATAGATTTAAATAGATTAAAAACCGCACAATTCTGTATTTTCGGCATGCGTCGAAAAATACATGCCCTAATCACAAAGATTCATAAATGCATTGCAGCACTTTTTATATATCTTCGCGCAACTAAGTTAACATATGGTCTTTATCACAAAGCATGATGGAAGGCGCGAGGAATTCAATCCCGATAAGGTGCGCCAGAGCTGCATCCGTTCGGGCGCGTCGGAGGCGCTTACTAAAGAAGTCCTCGAATATATCACAAAACGAATCTACAACGGCATGTCGACAAAAATCCTTATGAAGCTGGTCTATGACCGGCTGAACCGCGAGGAAGTGCATATCGCGCGCAGATACCGCTTAAAAGAAGCCATAGCAGATCTTGGTCCGGAAGGATATGAGTTTGAGTGGTATATCACACATTTGCTTAAGTGTTCCGGATACAAGACAATTCACAGCCCGGAGCCGAAGATTCAGGGCAAGCTTGTCGATCATGAGATTGATGTTTTTGCAGAAAAGGAAGGCGAACGGGCGATAATTGAATGTAAGCACCACTTCCAGTCGCACACCTATACAGGCCTTGAAGTGCCGTTGATTCAGTGGGCGCGCTTTGATGATATAAATAATAACGGCCTGAAAATGACATCTGCATGGATTATAACAAACACGAAATTTTCGGAGTATGCTATAAGATATTCAAAAGGAAAGGGCATAAAGCTCATCGGATGGAATTATCCTTTTGGGAGTGGCCTTGAGCGGCTTATTGAAGATTATCGGGCATATCCTTTGACACTGCTAAAGCTTCCGAGATTTTTGCGCATCAATCTTACAGAAAGAGGCATAACAAATATACCTGACTTTTTGAAGGCCGACACAAGGGCGCTCGGGGATGCAGGGCTAACAAACGAAAAAATCGCAGAATTAAAAGAGCTTTCAAACAAACTGGTAAATCATGGAAATCAATGAATCGAACGATTAAAAACAGATGGGGATTGAAATGAACAATACTTCACAGAAGAACCGCAATAAAAATAAAATTTTTGTAATTTTTGTAGCGCTCATCTTTTTGGGCTCAATGGCTGGAGCAATGCTGTATTCAACAGGAGATACAAAAAAGGCCGCTGATCTTCCTGCTTCAAAGATAGTTTCGGGATTGTCTGATGATCAAAAGCAGAGGATATTATTCGGTTCGCAAGAGAATCCTGCAGACCGTTATGTGTTAATTACGCTTAATGTTCCAAAGATATGCGATCCAGAATGCAATGGCATAAAACAACTGATGGGACAGGTGCTTTCCGCATATGATCCTGCGATTTATCTTTCAGAAGTTCAATCAGAATCTGCTTCTAATTTAGGTGTTAGCGTACGGATGGAATCGTATCTGGATAAAAAAGAGCTTTCGGAATTTAATCTGACTGGTGTGGAAGACTTTATTTGCAGCAATACAATATATCGGATAGATGAGTGTGTGTTAAGAAAAATGGATTTTGGTGCTTCTAATGAAAACAAAACAGAAATCAAGGAAATCAAAGGAACTGCAGGAGGAGAAAATTCAAGCGCAATCAATATCACAGCCTCAAATGCATCAAACAGTACCGGACAAGGAAATGTTTCGGACAGCGCAGTTTCAAACATCACCGAGCAGCGAAATATATCAAACAGCACAGGAACTCAATAAGCCTGTTGAATCAAGCGAACGCGCGAAATCAGTAAAACCCGAAGCATTACCGCTAGTTATGAGCTCATATGGCCTTATTAGTACAGGCGATTTCAAAAAGGCTTTACTTGTTCTCGAACAGGCGCTTGAAATTGCACCGAATGACTTGAGGGCGCTTTTGCTTAAAGTCCAAATTCTTCTGTTATTAAGAAAACTGCGCGATGCAGACAAAACCACGAGCCTCATAATGGAATTATATCCTGGCGATCACCACGTATATCTTGCAAAGGCAATATCAACGCTTTTTTATACGACTAATATGGCTGAATCCCTAAAATACATCAACAAAGGGCTTGAGATAAGATCAGATTGCATTGAGCTCGTTTTGGCAAAGGCACAAATACTTTACCTGATGAAGGACCCCACATACAATGCATGGGTGCTGCAGGCTTCAGAGATAGACGCATCAAGGACAGATACATTTCTTAAAAAATACTGGATTGAGCACTTTCCGGAACCGCCATCGCATACCGGAGCAGAGATTCATGGCCTCTTGCAGACGTTGATGTTTCTTGCAAGCCAGCAGAGTTTTGGCGGATGGAAATGATGCATGTGAGTTATATATTTTTATTCACAATTAATTAATATGACACTTATTAACGATCGCTTTCTTAAAATTGAGAATCCGCCATTTCAGGATATTAAAATCAAATACTCCGAGGTTATAGGTACTGCAAAAGGACCGTCGCTTTTTGTGATTTCAGGAATTCACGGCAACGAACTGACAGGAGTTGAGCTTATACGCCGCCTGCGCCAGTACCTTGAGAAAAAATCAATATACGGAAAGATAGTGCTTCTTCCTGTTGCAAATCCCCTTGCTTTTTACTCGCGCCAGAGAAAGACGCTTTATGACGGAAAGGACCTGAATCGATGTTTTCCAGGAGACAGAAGCGGCTCGATTACCGAGAAAATAGCATTTGCGATAACTGAGGAAATCATAAAAACCTGCGACTACGGGATTGACATACACACAGGTCCCGAGGGACGAATCCTCATGTCGCATTCAAAGATTATGTTTGATGAGGAAAAGGAAATACTTGAGCTTGCGCGCGCTTTTGGAACCCTTGTTGCAATACCTAGGAAAGGAACTCCGACAATGCTTTCAGTTTATGCAACATCGCAGAAAATACCCTCCCTTGGCGTTGAGCTCGGCGAGGCGAACAAGCTTGACGAGGCATATATTAAAACCGGATTTTTCGGAGTGATAAATGTCGCAAGATATCTTGGCATATTGAAAGGCACAGTAAATGTCTTGAATAAGCAGTTCATAATCACAAATCGGCTGAATATAAAGCCGCGAATTTCTGGAATATTCTTTCCTAAAGTGGCACTTGGATCAGTTGTGGGAAAGGGAACGCTTCTTGCAGAAATACACAACCTTGAGACTGACGAAAAAGAGGAAATACGGGCAGAAAAGCGCGGTATTATTATGTCGGTTCAGACTTATAGTGTCGCGCTTGCAGGAACAACTGTTGTGAGCATTCTTGCGCTTGACAGCGTTGCGACAAATGATGTCGCATTAAAGAAGAAAGTGACGTATTATCACTCAAATGACCCGGAGATTCTTTGGAAGGAGATGGTGTTTTGAAAATAAGCTCGGATTTGAAAGATTGTAATTTTCAAGGAATCGGAACCCAAACAGGTTGTATTGAAGGATTTTCTTCAAGATGCGTTTCTTGTGCAAATTTGTAAATATCTTTTATTGGAAAGTTGGTATATTCTTCAATTAATAAATCCATTTCCTCAAGACCTATTTTTCCTAAGTATTTTTCTTTTAATTCTTTTTCTGCGCGAGCATATTCTTCAGGCAGATTCTTTCTTCCATTAATTTTGTTTGATAAGAATTTTCTAGTTTGCCATAATGCATTAGCAGGTATATAAAAAAGGTCAATAACGGGTATTGAAGGCCCTACCGGCATTATTCTATAATGCTCTTCGCGGGCGTAAATCACTCTTTTAATTCCAAGTTTATCGTTCGTCCTATCCATTGCAATAGGACTATAACAACCCATTATTGAAAGTTCTTCAATCGTTTCTTCAAGTTCTTTTGATTTTGGACCCCAAATACACGGTTGATTAAACGGTATGTACACATTTTCTTTTTTAGGTATTTCTTTATCAATTAAAAATGCTATTTGTTGGTAATCCGGAGGATAAAACTCGATAGGTTTTTTTGATTTTCCAACAAGATGCAATACGAAGTCTCTTAAATATTTCTCATTATCGGTTGTACGTCTCATAATAATCCTCAAAAATAAATTGTTTTTTGGAATTATTAAATATCCAACGCACTTACTTGCGCCAAAAATCCTTTCGCTTCGCTCTAGGCTTTTTAGCACAAATTTATTCCGGCGCGGCAATTTGTGATAAAAATCCTTTCGCTTCGCTCTAGGCTTTTTAGCTCAATTGTCCAAAGCTGAGACTTGAGCTAAAAATGCTTCAATCTGCAAATCTTCAGTCCCGCCCTCAACAATTCGGAATTCATATTCTCCAAGCTTGTCAATCAGGGCTGCTTTTGATTTATCCGGAATGTCGATATGCAGAATTTCGCGATGAAACGCCTTTATTACATCGAGCCCTGAAAGCCCGCGCATAATCATTAAATCCGCCAGTTTCTTTCGCGCGTCCAAAAACTTCTTGTCAAGAGCCATTTTAAGAATTTCTTTTACTTCTTCGGGGCGCAAGGATGCTGCAACGGAATAAACGTCGTCTGCATCCACAGTTTTCTTGATTATAGACACTGACTGGAGAAGGTTTATTGCGCGCCTCATGTCGCCTTCAGCGACTCTCAGAAGCGAGTCCATTCCCGCCTTTGTGATTTCGAGCCCTTCAGTTTTCTCAATGCGGCGTATCTCGTTTTCAACATCTGCATCAGTCAATGGCTTGAAGCGGAAAATCGCGCATCTGGACTGTATCGGAGGAATCAGCTTTGATGAGTAATTGCACGAAAGAATAAATCTGGTGGTGTTTGTGTATTTTTCCATTGTCCTGCGCATTGCCTGCTGTGCTTCCTGGGTAAGCGCATCAGATTCGTCAAGAAATATTATTTTGAAATCCGAATTGAACGGCTTTATTCTTGCAAAATCCTTTATTTTGCTTCTGACAACATTTATTCCTCTTTCGTCAGATGCATTCGTTTCCATGAAATTGCGCTTCCAATCCTCGCCGTAAATCTCCTTTGCAAGCGCTATTGCTGCAGTTGTTTTTCCGACTCCTGCAGGTCCTGTGAATAGCATGTTCGGAAGCGACTTTTCTTTTACAAAGGCCTTCAGCCTCCCGATTATTTCCGAGTGCCCTACTATGTCGTTAAGGCGTTCCGGCCTGTATTTTTCTGTCCAGATTTCAAACATGATCTTTTTCACCTACGCACTTAATTCGCCAGCCGTATGTCAATGATTGTGCTTGTTCCGTTTCCTGTATCCACTTTGCACCTGCACATAGGGTCTGATTTTTGATCAACATAGTCTCCGCGGTTTGAATCGGCATCCAGAGGAACGCATACAGTGGGATATTTAAGGTCTGGTGATTTTGATAGCTCGCTGCATCCCCGTTCAAGCATTTTTTTGCTTAATACGTTATTATATCCGTATGAAAGCGCAAGAATCACCATCACTCCGAAAACAATTGCCATTAGCCATACTTTGCGGCTGCTTTTGGATGTGTCTGGCTCTACCTTTTCGGAGCAATACTCTTTCTTAGAATCTTTGGAAACGGCAGTTTCTTCAGGCTTTGTGTTTTTTACAGTGTTTTCAAGTTTATTTTTTTCATCTTTTGTTTTTGCCATAATTATCACACAAGATGATACTTTTGCAGAAATAAAAAGATATTGTGGATTTAAATCCCGGCTATAACTCAGAATGTTTTATCATGCGACTTATCTGACAAACATATTTATGATGCAAACACCATATATATACACATAACCTAATAATGGTGTGTCTATTAATTTATGTGGTGTCTATGGTTCTTCGCGGATGGCTGAGAAGGAATTTTGAAAAAGTAAAAGAAGAAGAGCGGCTTTTCGAGGAAGAGGTAAATCGTTTTTCTATAGGTGCGCCCAGTAAGATTTTGGTTCTGCCGGAACTGGACCAGATACTTCCAAAAAAAGGGGAAGAAAAAAATGTAAAGCAGTCTACGGATGTGCGATATGAATTGATACCTCCGTTTGCTTATGCGCGCATTTATTGGAGTGAGATTCAGGAAGGTCTAGTGTATGAGGTGTTGCAGCCTTCATTGAATTCCAAGGAAGAGGAGATTTTTGAAAAAATACGTTCGGGCCTTGCGAAAAGTATCGGGGTTGATATAGAGCAGTTTTCAAACAGCAAAAAAATGCTCGAGTATATTCAGGGCGAGGTACGTTCGGTAATTGATGAGCTAGGCATCATTCTTGAACCTGGGCAGTATACACGCCTACTTTACTATATTTATATAAATTTTGTCGGCCTTAATGAAATAGAGCCTTTAATGCATGATTCATACATAGAAGACATTGGCTGCGACGGTGTTGGAGTGCCCATATATATCACCCATAAAAAGTATGGGAATCTGCGAACGAATATTAGCTATAATGATGTAAAACGACTTCAAGAGTTCGTTGTAAAGCTTGCAGAACGTACTGGGAGATATATTTCATATGCGGAGCCCCTTCTTGACGGTTCACTTCCTGACGGCTCCCGTATACAGGCTACGCTTACATCTGATGTAACTACAAAAGGACCTACGTTTTCTATCAGAAAGTTCAAGGAAATCCCATATAGCGCACCTGATTTGATACGCATGAAAACCGCATCTTCAGAGGTTATGGCATTCCTTTGGTTTGCAATAGAGCACAAACGAAACATACTTATTTGCGGAGGCACTGGTGCAGGAAAAACATCCTTCCTTAATTCACTTGTTTCATTTATTCCGCCTGATGATAAGATAGTCTCAATAGAAGATACGCGAGAATTGAATTTACCTCACGAAAACTGGATTCCGGCAGTATCACGAGCAGGGTTTGGTACTGTTACAAAGGATGGCACCCGGTATGGCGAAATCTCGATGTTTGATCTTCTTAAGGAATCATTCAGGCAAAGACCTGACTATGTGGTCGTAGGAGAAGTCCGAGGCACTGAAGCATCTGTTCTTTTTCAGGGAATGGCTTCCGGGCATCCTTCTTTAGGCACAATTCACGGAGGTTCTGTGGATGATATCATAAAGAGAATGGAAACACCTCCCATAAGCCTTCCGCCAAGCCTGCTCGAATCTCTTGATATTGTGGTGGTGATTACGCATTCGGACCAGTTCGGAAAATCCGCCCGCAGAATCAAGGAAATCGCCGAGATGGAAAATATAGATTCGGAAACAGGGCGCGTCAGGGTTATGAAAAGCTTTCAGTGGTCTCCTGTTCTTGATGTTTTTGAGAGGCACCATAGCACAATTCTTGACCGGATAGGAGCGGAATACGGGATTTCAATGAGTAAGATAGAGGAGGAGCTGAAAAACCGCCAGAAAGTTTTGGAATGGCTCGTTAATAAGAAGACATTTGGCTTTATGGACGTATCAAATTATCTTGCTGAATACTATCGAAACAAGCAGAAAATATTGAAAGCTATTGAAGATGAAGAAGCTCCGGTTTTGGATAATCCGGCGTATAAGCCCAAGAAAAAAGGAATTAATATGGCGTTTTCTGCGCCGAAAATCATTGCCTCTGGTGACCCAACTAGAGACGCGCTTGATATGTGATGCTTTTGAATAGGGTTCTAAGAAGTTGTCGCGTTTTATTAGCATGTATACTAAATTACGGAGCATATTCTAATTTACAATTTTTATATAAAAAACAAAAAAAGAACAATCGCGGGCAAGAATCATCTCGTTCGCTTGAGCGAATTCGAAGCCTTTTCGGCAAACCTATCGAGGAATGCCGAAAAGTCACCCGCGAATTTAATATTTTTAGGAATTTACTTTAGCTTTCCTAGCCTATCAATTCCTAGTTTTTTAACATTTGGCTTCCATACTTTTGCGCCCATCCATTCGGGAGCATTTTCCGGAGCAGCAACCTGTTTTCTTGAGCCCTTGAAGATGTGTATCTTCTTGGTTCCGCGCTCTCTTAGCTTGATATCAGTATATCCGCGGTTTGCCGCTTTTAAAGCCGCCTGTCTTGGCTGCGATCCTGTAAATACGCCAACTTCCTTGTTTCCCTGTCTTAGGGAAAAGTACCTTTTTTCTGCCATATTCATCACTCATTTTTTCAAAATATTCTAACTATGTATTGGTTATACTATAACTATGCGCGTATGTAGTATATATACTTTTTCAATAGAAGCCGACCATAGCCGAAAAATCGTTTTCAAGCTTAAAAAGATGAGCGTTAGGCAACCGACTAATCGGCTGGCGCTTGGGGCGCATTGCTTCGCAACGCACATGTTCTTGTAAGATTATGAGCGTCGGGAGAGAGATTTGAACTCTCGAGTCCTTGCGGACACCAGCTCTCGGGAAACTTTCCAGGCTGGCGCCATCTACTCCGCTCATTCAGGGATTATTTCAATAATATTGCGCGAGTGGACGCGAGTCCACTTTAAATGCATTTTGACATTCCTGACGAGCGCACCGAGCTAGGCGACCCCGACACAATGCCTTATTTTTGATTCAATCATTTAAAAGCTATTCGATTATTTATATGTATGAAAGTTTCCGAAAAAACTCTTGCACGCAGCCTTATAGAAAAAATACTATCCGGTGAGGTGAGTAAAGAAGGCCAGTTGAATGCGGAAAAGGCGCGCATTTCATCAAAACTGGGTGCATCAAAAATCCTTCGCAATTCAGATATCCTTAAATATGCAACGCAGAAAGAGCGCGAAAAGCTTGCAATTCTTGTCAAAAAGCCGATAAGAACGCTTTCAGGCGTTGCAATTGTTGCGGTAATGGCAAGGCCCGGCGAATGCCCTGGAAAGTGCATCTACTGCCCGCAGGGCGAGAATGCGCCGAAAAGCTACACCGGAAAGGAGCCGGCAGCCCGCAGGGCGAAGATGTTTGATTACGACCCGTTTGTGCAGGTTACAAAGCGCGTGGAGCAATTAAAAGCAGTTGGCCATAGCATTGATAAAATAGAGCTTATCGTGATGGGCGGAACCTTTTTGTCGTATCCTAAGCAAGAGCAGGCGCTTTTTGTCAAGCGGTGCTTTGACGCGCTTAACAGAATCGATTCTAAGACCTTGATTGAAGCTCAAAAAATCAACGAAACCGCAAAATCAAGATGTGTGGGCTTGACTATCGAGACGCGCCCGGATTTCTGCAAAAAAGAGCACATAGATACCATGCTTCTGCTCGGGGCTACGCGCGTGGAACTCGGCGTTCAGACACTGTCAGACGCAATTTATAAAAAAATAAGGCGCGGGCATATGATTAAAGACGTAGTCGAAGCAACGCGGCTTATGAAAGATTCCGGCTTGAAGGTTGTTTATCATATGATGCCCGGGCTTCTCCAGAGTAGAAAGCAGGATCTTGCAATGTTCAAAAAACTGTTTAATGATCCTGATTTTCGGCCGGACATGCTGAAAATTTATCCAACGCTTGTTGTTTGCGGCACAGGGCTTTATGATCTTTGGAAGAGCGGAAAATACAAGCCGCTTGAAAATGAAGAAGCTGCAGAGCTTGTTGCCGAAATAAAAAAGAACATTCCACATTACTGCAGGATAATGAGGGTGCAGCGTGACATTCCTCGAGACCAGATTGCGGCCGGCGTTACTGCGGGGAATCTTCGAGAATTAGCCCGGCAAAAACTGAAAGCAATAGGTGAAAAATGCAAATGCATCAGGTGCAGGGAGGTTGGGCATACGGATTTTAAGCAAAATACATTTGATGGTGTTGTGCAGTTTTGCGAAAAATATCGGGCCTCAGAAGGAACGGAATATTTCATATCTTTAGAGGATAAAAATCGCGAAGTTCTCTACGGTTATTTGCGCCTGCGCATACTGGCAAGGCCATTTCGAAAAGAGCTTTCCGGAAAAACATCCGTTGTTCGCGAGCTGAAAATATTCGGCACATCAGTTCCTATTGGCGAAAAACAAACAGGCGCAATACAGCACAAAGGGCTTGGGAAGCGGCTGATGAAATTTGCCGAGGAGTTGTCAAAAAAAGAAGGCGCGCATAAAATTGTTGTGATTGCAGCGGTCGGGACGCGCGATTATTACCGCGCTCTAGAGTATTTTGATGATGGCGCGTATGTCTCGAAAAAACTGATATAAAACTTTGTTGAGTAATTATATGTGGTGGATTATGTTGTATGTTGTAAGTCTCGGGCTTCATGACGAGAATGATATTTCGCTGCGCGGAATCGATGCGTTGAAAAAATGCAAGAGCATTTTTATTGAAACATATACCTCTTCAATCAAGATAGATTTTGAATCCCTTGAGAAAATCGCAGGCAACAAAATAGAGCTTCTTGACAGACGCGGCGTTGAAGAATCCGGCGTGATTCTGGAATCTGCAAAATCGCGCGATACCGCATTTATTGTACCTGGAGACGCGCTTTCTGCGACAACTCATCATCAGGTTGTTTTTGATGCTCGAAAGGCAGGCATAGATGTCGAAATAATTCATGGTTCATCAATATTCAGTGCAATTGCTGAGACAGGTCTTTCGCTTTATAAGTTCGGAATGACTGTATCACTTCCAAAGCCGCAAGAAAATTATTTTCCGGAATCGCCGTATATGAACATACTTGCGAACAAAAAAAGAGGGCTGCATACGCTGATTCTTCTTGACATCGGAATGACTGCAAAAGAAGGCATTGAAATTCTTTTGGAACTTGAAAAGAAAGTCGGGAAAAAACTATTCACAGAAAAAACAAAGCTTGTTGCAGTCGCGCATCTTGGAGTTAAAAGCACAATAAAATACGGACCGATTTCCGAGCTGAAAAAAGCAGACTTTGGAGCAATGCCGCATACGCTGATCCTGCCTGGTGATATGCATTTCTTAGAAGAGGATTTTGTTTCGCAGTTTGCGATTTGATACAAATTCATGCAAGCGTGCCTATTTTCTGCCCCATTTTTATTTCTGCCCCGCGCACCAAGTCGCCAAAAGTTATTACGCCGCTTTCAAATAAAAGCACAACTGTCGAGCCTATTTCAAATCTGCCGATTTCTTCTCCTTTCTCTATCGGAATTTTTTTAGAATATGTTTTCTTTAACGCCATATTGCACGAAGTATCAAATGCAGCATTTTCGTAAGTCGCGCATATCTTTCCGACAACACACGCGCCCACTTTTACAATTGCAATCGTGTTTTTCCGGCATTCCAAATACGTTATCAAGCGCTCGTTTTTTGAGAATAGGTTTTCTATTGTTTCTGAAGATATCTTATTCACACAAAAAAGGCTGCCTGGAATGTATTGATATCCCGCGATTTTTCCGGAAATCGGTGCGTGTATTCTGTGGTAGTTTTTCGGCGCAAGATATATTGTTAGGAAACTGCCGTTCTCGAATTTTGAGGCAAGCGCACCATCTTCAAGAAGACTCTCAAGCATGTAAATTTTTCCCTTTGCCTGAATGAGCATATTTTTTTCTATTGCGCCGAATTCCATCATTTTACCATCTACAGGAGAAATTACCGAATTTTTTGAAACATCAATTTTCCGAATTCCGGATTTTAGTTCGCGTGTAAAGAATTCGTCGAATGTCTGAAAATCGTAAGCGTCTTTTTTGGATTCCGACATATTGACTCCAAACAGCACGCAGTAGCTGCTTATCCAGGGGATGAGAATTATTTTTGGAAGTTTTTTTTTCGCTAGTTTCCCAAGCGCGCGGCTAATGAATTCTTTTGGAAAAACTTTGAATGCAAAAACAATGATTTTACTAAATAGATTCATAAACATTATTGCCTGCGCGTTATTATATTCTTTGCACATCTGGGCGCGAGTCAAGTCTTTTAAAGATTATTCATTAAGGTTTTTGCATAGGTCCGTGGTCTAGTCATGCGATTGCATAGCAATTTTCCTTATGCTCCGTATGAGAAATTGGTATGACGCCGCACTCACACTGCGGAGATCCTGAGTTCAATCCTCAGCGGACCTATTTTCATTTTTGAATTACCCTATGCATCGAAAAAATGAAAAGCCGCGAGTTGCGCGTTAACGCAACGAACGGATTTTTCGCCATCACACTATGTTTTGGGCGAAAACCATTTCATGAGGTGAATTTAATTGTTAAATGAGAATAATTGGGCCGCCAAATTAAAGCGGACTGCAACCGCATTTTTACCGATCGACAAAAGCCGCAAAGGCAATTGCATTCAATGCGGAAAATGCTGCGAACTTCCTGTTAAGTGCCCTTTCCTTTACAAAAAAGACGGAAGGAATTATTGCCGGATTTATAATGTGCGCCCGCTAAATTGCAGGAAATATCCGCGAACTGAAAGCGAGTGGCTGACAAAAGAGACTTGCGGTTATTGTTTTGATGCTGTAAAAAAGCAAAATTAGGCAAAACACGTCTTTATAAATTTTAGTGGATTAGTATATGATGCACAAATCGAACACTTAGACAACTATACGAAACTATTAATTGATTTTGAGGCAATGCCTCAAAAGCTTCGAATGAAGTGAGATGAGTTTTATGCCTTTTGGCAATCAAAAATAAGCGTCACACAACCAATATCGAAAATAGCAAATTGCTTAACTTTTTAAGCGCATGAGAACTGGATTGTGGAATGTTTGTGCATTTTTAATCATTTCCAATATTCATTGGATTAAAATCCAATCGCTTCGCTCTTGGCTTTTCGGTTATGCCGAAAAAGCATCGAACGCGAGTGAGAGGAATATTTTTTATTTAAATTTTTTTTATCGGTGATTGTGATGCCGGTGGACTTTATTTGTTAATCGCGGAAAATGAATCAATTTCTTCAGTTGCGCCCACAAGTTCTTTGAACCTTTCTGATAATTATTCGGATTTAGTTCCAAATGCGCGCGTTTCATTCGCGCAGAAGTTTTTCGGTTTTAGTTTTGGCTTTAACTTCGATTTTGGAGTTTTGAGCTTTGCTCAAAAGCTTGGTGCTCTTAGCACCATGATTTTTGGATTTGGCTTTATTGTTTAGTTAAGAGCCATGCTTCAAGTTTTTTCTGAAGAAAGGCGTTTACTGTTACGGTTAATTATGATTATGATTTATATTGATGCTGACGAATGTCGGAAAATGAATTAGGGAAATAGTGATTTTCATGCATACAAGCGAAACTTTGTGTTACATAAAATTAAATGGGAAACGAGACGATTTAGAAATCTATTTAGAGCAAAGAAAGGGATGCGAAGACAGCTGCATTAGATGGTATGGTATCAACGATAACACGCACAAAGCGGAGATATGCATCGAAGGATATCGAAACGACCTTGTAAGGGAACTCGAAAAAATCGGAATTTCGCGTGAAGAGATAGAATTATGCTGATTTTTGTCAAAAAAAAATGAATTGAGGAGAAAGATATGAAAAATAAGACAACTGGAAATGAAGACATTTATATAGGGCATTTAGACCCGAAGTATTCTTGGAGCCATAGGGCGGCAGAATTATTGTCTGAAAAACTGGATTTTGAAGCCATGCTTAAAGGAAGGCCCAAAGTTGATGATGTGGTATCTAATGCAGGATATGCAGACACATTAGGTGTTGTGCCCATCTACAACAGCATGAACGGAGATATCGAAAAACACATGCGCTTACTATTATCGCATTTGGGCGATGGTGTCTATGTTGGTGACGTTATTGATGTTCCAATCGAACAGTGTTTGGGTCTTAAGGGCGATGTGAGTGAAATCCTTCGCATATATTCGCATCCTGAAGCGATTAAACAAGTACGCCCATACATAGAAGAACTCAAAAAAGAATGTGGTCATGATATAACCGTTATTGATTGCGCATCCACTGCATTGGCTGCCGAAATAGTGAAAGATACGCCAGGAACGGATATTGCCGCGATATGTTCGCCAGCCGCAGCAAAAGCAAACGGATTAGAATACAAAAAACTAACTGATGGAGAACTTAATAAAACATCATTCGGCGTATTGGGTAAATCAACTTACTGGGCGGAATATTACGAAAAGCATCCGCATAAAAAGTCCGATGAACGTGTAACTGCTGTTCTTGTTCAGCCAGCAATTAAAAATTATTCCGGGCTTCTTGAGGATATTATTCATCCGCTTAGGGAAGAATGCGACATGTCCGTATTGACTTCACTTAGTAATGAAGGAACCCCCATATTCTATATTGAAATTGATGGTGGGCACGCACCAAAGATTTACCAAGCATTAAGCAAGATAGCGGTTGATATCCCCGCACGTGTTAAGCCGATTGGCAGTTATCTAAAAATAGCGAGACCGAAAAATATGGATGATGCGGTTGAGCCGGGAATAAACATCCCTTCAAAATTGTGGTGAGTTTAATGACCGAATTGATTTACTATCAAGACCAATACAAAAAAGAGCTTGAGGCAAAGGTTGTATCTGTTGAAGGGAATTACGCGCTTTTAGACAAAACAATATTCATCCCGCAAACAAACACAGAGCCCGGCGATTTCGGAAAAATAAACGGAATGAAAATCGCAGGTTCCAAAAAAGACGGAAATAATATTTGGCACATATTTTCAAAGCCGGTTTCGTTTAAAGCAGGCGGCACAGTAAAATTAGAGCTTGACTGGAGCAAGCGGCTTTTGGCCATACGCATGCATTCCGCACTTCATCTGCTTGCCGGCGCAATTGAGAAAAATTTTGGAAAGCGCGCGGTTGCCGGGGCAGTAAAAGGAAATCAGGCAGAGCTGGTTTTAAAAGAGCAGCTGCCTGACGAAACAATAACGCGGGCAATTGAGGCGTCAAACAAAGATATCGAAAGCAGCCTTGAAATAAAAAGCTATTGGGACGAAAAACGCGAGGGTTTTAGATGGACGCAAATCGGAGAGTATCCGCCAATTCCTGACGGAGGGATTCATGTTAAAAACACAAAAGAAATTGGAAACCTTATATTGGTTGGTAAAGAATTAAATGATGGGAAGCAAAAGATAATTATTGGCATAAATCAAGAATAAGTTATTTGTGGCGCTTTTTATGGCATTATCAAAATTGAGAGCGTATGATGTATTTTTGCTTTCAAATTCATTGCTAAATTTTTCAACAGGATTGTTTTATCCTTTCTGGATAGTATTTTTGCAGAATTTCGGCGGCAGTATTGAGCAGTTTGGTTTTTCTATAGGGTTGATGGCTTTTTCAGCAGCTATTGCATCTTATTATGCGGGAAAACAGTCAGATACGCTTGGAAGAAACCGCTATTGATAATCGGCGGAGTTATGTTGGGATGTATGATGATTGCATACACACTCATCACATCTTTAATACAGTTGTATGTCTTGCAGATTTTAACTGGAATCACAACCGCTATGCAAATGACAATGGAAGCTGCATTTTTGGGTGACGTGACTAAAAAAGAATCGCGAGGCAGGGATATTGGAAAATATCACGCGCTCGTAGGCATCATGGCAGCAGTCGCAATAATGGGCGGCGGATTTGTGGTCGGAAACTTGGGTTTTAAAGTAATTTTTTATATTACTGCGTCACTTGTTTTTATCTCAACCGCAATGTTGTTTTATATTGAGGAAAAACGTATTATCTCAAAGAAAATTCAAGGAAATAAGCATAAAAGTCACAAGTTCCAATAATACTTATGCAACTCTCACCGCGCATTACTGCACTTGAAGAAAGCATCCGCAAAATCTCGGAAGCTGCGGCAAAAATTTCAGGATGCGTGCGCTTTGACATAGGCCAGCCGGATTTTAAGACCCCGCAGCACATTCAAGATGCTGCAATACGCGCGATTCGGGAAAAGCCGATGGGCTATGCGCCGATGGTAGGCATTCCGGAACTGAGGCGCGCAATAGCGGATTATGAGAACAAAAAAGGCCTTAATCTCGCGCCGGAAAACATAATGGTTACAAACGGCGGCAACGGATCTTTGTTTTGCACGTTTTTGGCGATCATCGAAAAAGACGATGAAGTGCTTATTGCAGATCCTGCGTGGCCGCCTTATGAGATGATAGTGCGTTCTGTCGGGGGGGTTCCCGTTTACACGAAATTCTTTGAGGGTGGGGAGTCCTCAAAGGCTTCGAGTGGAGCGACAGCGAAACGAGATGATTTTGACGGCAAAAAACTGCTCGCGGATTCAATCGAATCTGCGATAACTTCAAAATCAAAAGCAATTATTGTTAACAGCCCTGAAAACCCTACAGGCCGCGTTGCAAGTGAAAGCGATTTGAAAACAATTGCTGAAATTGCGATTGAACACGGCATAATGATTATTTCGGATGAAGTGTATGATAAACTGCTTTTTGGCGGCGCAAAGCATTATTCGATTGCTAAATTCGCGCCCGAAAACACAATACTCATAAACTCCACTTCAAAAACATATTCAATGACGGGTTGGAGGCTTGGTTGGCTTGCAGCACCAAAGGATATTATAAAAGAGCTTGCTAAATGCAACCGCGTAACAACCGCATCGGTTAGCGCAGTAGTGCAATATGCCGCACTTGCGGCGCTTACTGAAAGCCAAGAGTGCGTCCAGGATATGTGCCACGAATACGAAAAGCGGTGCGACACGACAGTAAAGCGCATGAAGCAGCTTAACTGGGATTTTATAAATCCGGAAGGTGCGTTTTATGCATTTCCGAAAATTCCCGGTTGCATTGATTCGTGGAAACTTGCGATGGAGCTTCTGGAAAAAGCAAAAGTCGCACTTGTTCCTGGCGTATCGTTCGGCCCCTCAGGCGAAGGTCATGTGCGCATATGTTATGGCTCGGTGAATTCGGAATGCATAAACGAGGGCTTTGACAGGATTGAAAAGTATATGAATATAGTCAATAAATGCAAATATTAGTCAGTATTTACAAAAGCAGTTATTGCCTAAATAGATAAATCACGCAATTTCCGAAATAGCCAATTTGGCGTGATTTACTATGGCTATAAATAATTTTTTTTCAAATAATTAATTAATCGATGGTTCTGATGTCGCAAAAATACAATCTCCAGCCGCACGAAATCAAAGTGCTCAAATTTCTTGAGGATGAGAAAAAGCGCTTTGCAACTGAGCTTGAAGCCGTGCTCGGGATGGATCAGGTTGCTGTTGCCCGCGCAATTTACGGCCTCCAGCAGTCAGGTCTTGTAAAATCAAAGGAAGAAGAAAAGCTTGTTTTGAGAATAACTTCCGAAGGCGAGTCGGTCCTTAAGCAGGGGCTTATAGAAAAACAGCTTGTTTCAGAAGTAGGGGAAAAAGGAAAATCGCTTTCTGAAATAAAGCTTTCTGAGAAAAATATTGCTCTTGGTTTTGCAAAAAAGAAAGGTTATGTTGAATTTGACAAAAGCAGCTTAAAGGCTACAAAAGCAGGCATTGACGCGCTTGGAAAACAGGATGCTGAAGAAGTTCTTCTTAAAAGAGCTGCGCATGGCGAGGCTTTAAAAAAAGATGAACTCGACACACTTAAGTCAAGAAAGCTTGCAGATTATTCTCTTAAGACAATCCGCGAAGTCAGCATAACTGCTGAAGGAAAAAAAGCGGCTCAAGGGCTTGAGGTAAGGGATGAAGTTTCGAGTCTGGCTCCGGAAATGATAAAATCCAGGGGTTGGAAAGAAGTTAGCTTGAGGAAATATAATGTGACTGCTCCGGTAACTGCAGTTTATGGCGGCAGAAGGCATTTCGTGAATCAGGCGATTGATTATGTCCGAAGTGTTTGGCTTGACATGGGTTTCAAAGAAATGACCGGCCCTCTTGTCAATACAGGATTCTGGAACTTTGATGCGCTTTTTGTTCCGCAGGATCATCCTGCGCGCGAGATGCAGGACACATTCTTTTTTAACGGAAAGGGAATGCTGCCTGATAAAAAAACTATCTCTGCAGTAAAGAAGGCGCATGAATCCGGAGTCAACGGTTCAAGAGGGTGGCAGTACAAATGGAGTGAAGAGGAAGCGGCACGACTGCTTTTACGCACGCACACCACAGTTCTTTCCGCAAAGACCCTCGCGCAAATTAAGAAGGATAGCCTTCCTGCGAAGTATTTTGCAATAGGCCGGGTGTTCAGAAATGAGGCTCTTGACTGGAAGCATCTTTTTGAGTTCAATCAGGTTGAAGGAATTGTTGTGGATCCTAACGCCAATTTCAAGAATCTGCTCGGCTACCTTAAAGAATTCTTTGGAAAGCTGGGCTTTGAAAAAGCAAGATTCCGGCCGGGATATTTTCCATATACTGAGATGTCGATTGAAATCGATGTTTTCCACCCTGAAAGAAAGCAGTGGGTGGAGCTTGGCGGCGCCGGCATTTTCAGGCCGGAAGTTGTCGAGCCGCTATTGGGCGAGCCAATACCGGTTCTTGCATGGGGGCCGGGGTTTGACCGAATCATCATGGATTACTACAAGATAAAATACATCCGCGATTTGTACGGGAATGACATAAAGCAGTTGCGCGAGATGAAAGTTTGGATGAGATAATTTTGAAACATTCAAAACATCTATTGGGTTCAAAAGTTTCGAACAAATTGAGATGATGCTTATGAAAAAACTTGAAGGAAGAGTTGCAGTTATTACCGGTTCAAGCAGGGGCATCGGCAGGGCAATTGCTCTTGAGTTTGCGAAAGAAGGCGCGAAAATAATTATCAATTATATCCAATCAAAAAAAGAGGCAGAAGAAGTCGTTGCAGAGATAAAGAAACTCGGTTCAGATGCATTGGCTATGGAATGTGATGTATCCGACGAAAAACAAGTGAATGAACTAATAAGTACAGCAGTCAAAAAATTCGGTAAAATAGACATTCTTATAAACAATGCAGGAATTGTTGCGCCGAAACCATTTCAAGAATTGATGGCGCAAGATTGGGAAAATATACTGAGAGTTAACCTAATCGGAACATTTTTGTGTTCAAAGGCAGCCGCTCCGCACATGCTCCATCAGAAATACGGCAAAATTGTTAATGTTTCTTCAATACGCGGGCTCGAATGCTGCGGCAGAGCTGGAATACTTGATTACAGCGCTTCAAAGGCTGGTGTAATTAATTTCACAAAAACATTGGCGAAGGAATTAGCACCGCATGTTAATGTTAATAGCGTGGCTCCAGGCCTCACTGAAACGGACCAGTGGAAAAATAAAGACGCTTCATTTGTGAAAGCCGAAACAGAAAAAACGCTTTTTAAAAGATTCGCCAGACCCGAAGAAATCGCAAAAGCGGCTTTGTTCTTGGCATCTGACGATTCAAGTTACATAACCGGCGATGTATTAATAGTTGACGGAGGATATCATTTGCGCGAGTAGAAAAGCTTATAAACTCATGTAACAAATATGTTACATATGGAACAAAAAATATCTTTTGAAATTATTGCCGCGATTATGCGGGAGCCAATGCATGCGCGGGCAATTGCCAAAAAGCTCGGCACAAACCATATGGCTGTAGTGCGCGGGCTAAAGGCTCTTGTAGTGGAAAATGCAGTGGATTTTCAGGCAGAAGGCAGGAATAAAGTGTATTTTCCCAAAAAAAGCCTTGAGGCAAGGAATTTTGCAGTTATGGCAGAGCTTTACCGGCTTAACAAAACAATTGAAAAATATCCTGAATTAAGGGCGATTATTGAATCCATTCAGAAAAATCCGAAAATAGGGCTTGCGATGCTTTTTGGAAGCTATGCAAAAGGGATTGCCAGAACCGACAGCGACATTGATATTTTCATAGAATCAGAAGACAGAAAAATAAAGCAAGAAATCGAGCTTCTGAATTCGAAACTAATCGTAAAAATCGGAAGCTACGACCGCGATAATTTATTGATAAAAGAAATAGAAAAAAATCATGTAATGATTAAAGGAGCTGAAACCTACTATGAAAGAAACCGATTTTTTTATTAAGCTGCAAAAGGAAGGCAAGCGGATGATTTGTTCTATCGGCAACCTCAAGCCAACACAGATAAAAATGAGTAAAATAAAATATGCCTCAAGTCTGTAAGGTATTCGTGGTAGATTGATTTAGTATTGAAGTGGTTTTATGTTTAGTAAATCGTTTAATGATTTGGAAGATGAAGAAAAAATTATCTTGTATTCTTTAGGTGCTTTAAGTAACACCCCCCTTAGAAGTAAAATAAAACTGCAAAAGCTATTATTTTTGGTATCGAATGTTTTTAAAGAGTATAAAGATCTTTTGGAATTTGAACCCCATCTTTTTGGACCTTATAGTGAAACTGTAAATTACGTATTAGAAGATTTGATGAAATTGGGATTGGTTTATCAGGAAGGAAGTAAATATACCCTAACTGAAAATGGTTTCGAATTATTTAATCATCTTAAACCAAAAAAGGAACTTTTGAAAGTTATCGAAGATTTCAAAGAATTTTTAAATGATCTTTCAGATGACGAGGTGCTAGCATTTATTTACGCATCTTATCCGAACTACATTTCAGAGTCAGCTAAATGGGATGAACTAAAGGTTAATAGAGCAAGATTTGCTGTTTCTCTCTTAAAGAAGCAGAAAATTAGTTTTGGGAAAGCTGCTGAACTCGCTGGATTAAAAACCGCGGAATTTGAAGATCTATTGATGAAAGCCAAGGTTCGATGGAAATGACGACGACGAAGGTAATGGATAATACGATAATTAGTACGAGTCTTAAAGAAATAAAATGCGTGAATCTCATTAAGAAATGTTCTGAACGATATACAATTGCGACATCATACGAAGTATATTTGGAATCGTGTAAAGGATTTAGTGAGACCGTTTTAAAAGAATTATATAAAACTGTTGTTGTTCGTAATTTGACTGATGATAAAAAATATATTTTGCTTATTGATTATCTTCAAACAAGATACCCCTATCTACATAGCGGCGAATTATCATCATTCCTTCTTGCACTTTTAGATTATGAACTAAACAGAAAAGAATATTATTACGTTACTGACGACAACAAAATGAAAAAAGTTATTTCAAAAATGGGTGGAGATGATTTATTTTCTGAAAAAATAGGTAGCCCGATTAAAACATTTAATGTAACTGGTACTATCGGCTTGATAAGAAAACTGTATGAAAATGACAGTTTATCAACAGAAGATATCAAAAGGATAATAGAAGACTTGAAAAATAGTACTTTTTATATTACCCCCGACCTAATAAGTTATCTGAAGGTGGCTAAATGAAGTTAAATGTTAAATTAGAAAAAGTTGATGATGAATTAATGTTTAAACGTACGAGCATTTGCTTAGGGAGTAAATCAATAATGACTCCCATAAAAGCAAGCTACTGTGAAAATCCCATAAGTGATATAAATGAAATATATAAGAAATTTTCATTGGAAAAATTAAACAACTGCCTTTCCGATGAACAACATGAAAGAAGAACTAATTCGGAAATAAAACGTGAGATGACAAACGGGCTCAACATGTGCATTGTTGATTATTCGAGTTCTACAATCCCTGAAAGAAAGCATATCGAAATGCTTGCAGATATACAGTACGAACATAGCGATATAGTTGTTACTCCAATTTTCTCAAACCTGTTGAGGAAAAAAGATTTGGTGGGTGAGTCATTGACAAAGACATTCATAGAATTAACGAATCAATATATTGAAATTGTTGAAACTCTAAATCATAAAAGTATTGTTGGAGTCATACCGTCAAAAATGCCGCGAGAGCTTTTGAGACCGATAGTAGAAAACTATTGCGATAAGAACATAACATCATTTGTTCTTGATTTTGACGGTAGATCTATTGATAATACAACTTGGATAAGACACTTAACAAGATTAATGAATGACTTTGATTTAACGGAAAAATCATTTTTATATTCAGTTAACGCGAACGAAGGTAAATTTATGAAAAATGCCGTCGAAATACCCGCAAAAGATTTCATAAATAGTGGATTTGGAATTGATATTTTGGGTTTAAATCATTTGCAACCGCGAATGAATTCCGAAGCGTGGGCTAAAATAAAGGCAAAGAGAGAAGAAAACACCTACAGAATATTCAATAGAGGTACTTATGGATATGTGAAAAAGACAGAAGGTGAATTATTAAGACTTTTTGATATGTCCGATAAAAATAAATTAAGGGGGCAACGAAAAAAGTTTAATGTTTCTGAACAACATAATGAGACAATAACATTACAAACAAAATTAAAGGAAGAACGCACTATCGAGCCATATATTAAATCTAAGTCTCAAATTAATGAGGATCTTATAAAGAAGATTAAGAAGTTAAGATCTGAAACATTTAGAAGATAATTTATTAGTGATTTTTATGCCGACAGTTACGCTTAACAAAAAAAGAGTCCTTGAGCTTCTTGGAAAGAAGTACGATGATAAATTCCTCGCTGACAGAATTGCAATGCTTGGGACTGATTTAGAGTCCATTACAGATACAGAAATTATTGTCGAGGTTTTTCCGAACAGGCCGGATATGCTTTCTGAAGAGGGACTTGCGCGCGGCCTTCGCAGCTTTCTTGGCATTGAGACAGGGTTCAAAAAATACGAAGTGAAAAAATCCGGATTCTCTACAACAAATGCAAATCCGCTTCCATATTGGCCTTATGTGGTTACAGCAATTGTGAAAGGGCTCGAACTGGATGATGCAAAAATAAGGCAGATTATCCAGATTCAGGAAAAGCTCGGAATCACGTTGCTGCGCAAAAGAAAAAAAGGCGGCATCGGATTATATCCGCTTGACAGGATAAAGATGCCGATAAAATTCGTATCTGATGCCCCGGAAAAAATACGCTATCGTCCTCTTGAATATCCTGAAGTAATTTCAGGAAAAGAAATACTTGAAAAGCACCCGACAGGAAAGACATATGCGCACATATGCAATGACTGGAAAAAAATCACTTATTTTGTCGATGCGTCGGGCACAATAATGTCCATGCCGCCTATTGTGAACTCGTATGATGTCGGGAAAATCGACGAGAAAACAAAAGATGTCTTTATCGAGGCGACAGGCACGGATTTGAACACTTTGAAAATCGCGCTCAATATTGTCGTAACTGCTCTTGCAGATATGGGCGGGAAAATATATTCAATGGAAATCATTCAGGGGAACGAGAAATTCACCACACCTGATTTAACTCCGTCAAAAAGGAAGATTGACAGAAAATACGTCAATAAGCTTCTTGGTCTTGAACTAACCGACGCTGAGATGAAGCAGCTTCTTGCAAAAATGGGCATTGGATTCGAGGCAGGCTCTGCATTGATTCCGGCGTATCGCGCGGACATTTTGCATCCGATGGACCTTGTCGAGGATATTGCAATCGCATACGGCTATGAAAATTTTGATGCCCAGATTCCGAAAGTTGCGACAATCGGTGAAGAGTCTCGCGGAGCAATACTTAAGCGAAAAATTGCAGAAGTCCTTTCAGGGCTTGGATTTTTGGAATGCAACACATATCATCTTTCGAATGGAAAAGACCTTATTGAAAAGATGAATGCAAAAAAGACAAGCCTGGTAAAGCTTTCAAATTCCGTGAATATCGATTACGATGCGATGCGAAACGCAATACTTCCGATTTTGATGAAAGTGCTTTCAGAGAACAGGCATAACGAATATCCGCAGAGAATTTTCGAATCGGGAATTGTTTTTGCAGAGGATTCCAAAGAAGAGACCGGCGTTTCCGAGCGCGCATCTTTATCCGCAGTATCCGTGCATCCGAATGTCGATTTCTCCGAAATAAAGGCAACACTAGATGCTCTAATGCGCGCCTTTGACATAAAATACGAAATGAAAGAAAAGGAATATTCTTCATATATTTCAGGAAGGTGCGCGGAAATAGTCGTTGCAGGAAAATCCGTCGGCATGATTGGAGAACTGCATCCGCAGGTCCTGAACAACTGGGAAATCGAGATGCCTGTTGCAGGATTTGAAATTGATGTCGAGATGGTATTTGAGTGATTTTTATATAATTAAAACTCAGGAATTTTTCTTACTGTTTGTAATGCGCTATTAAGGTTGTTTCGCTTTTCTTCATATGAATTAATGAATTCATCCAAATCAAATTGGCCTTCATCAGTACCTCTAAAACAAAGAGTTCCTGATTCATGAGTTCCTTTAACATTTTTTTCAATATTCCAGCTTTGCTCTGGAAATAGTTCGTTTAAATTAAGATACGCTCTTAATGTATAGAGATTATCAGGTTTGAATAGTATAAGTTCAATATTTACTCCCGAGAAAAAACGTTTATAAAATTCTTGGCGATTGGTCTCCTCAAGCGGGAGTGCAAGTTCCTCGAAACCCATAGATTTCAGATGGTCTGTGAGTGCATCTCTTGTGACATATTTCATAGTATACTCATTGAGTAATAACATTTATAAAAGACTGTAAAACGTGAGCTGTTAAGTCTTCTGGATATAATCCCGATTCTATTTCTAAAAAATCAATACAAGGGAGTGGTATTCGATGAATAACACCTCTTAAAGCGCGCCTACAAACGATATAAAGGAGAATGAACAAAAATATATTATGAGGATGAAAAACTTAGAACGAGCTTTTTTTGGATTTATGGGTGGCGTGCTTACAATATCTGGCATAATCTTAGGGCTTTCTGGAAATATCCCTTTGAGCGTTTTTTCAATAGTTATCGGATTGTTTAGTTTTTATGTCGCTGCAAAATAAAGATAAACGTAAAACAATAAAAACACACTGAGATTATTTTTATGTCAGAACAACAACAGACTGATAAAAGTTCTTTAGGACAGAAAATTGAATGTTGTTTAAAGTATCCATTTACAAAACTAATTAATGCAATTACTCATTTGCTTAAAGAATTTAAAGATGCAGAGAAGCTACCTGCTTTATTTGTAATAAGTATTGTCATACTTAGTCTTGCAGTTATGACCTACTTTAAAAACAGTTCGGAATTAGTAACAATAGTTGTATATAGCATTGCTATTGGTTGTATTGCATTAGTTTGCATCCTTTATTTTTTTACTCGGATTGCTGAATCTAAAAATAAAGCTAACTTGAATAACATATTTTATTAAAAAAGTGAAGCAAGCCTAATTATCCCCCGCCACCTATTAATCCCAGCTTCTAGTTTCAGCCCTGCAAGCTCGCAGGGTATCTTACCGGTCGTTGTATGCGCTTCTATGAAGTTGTGCTGTAATATGATGCCTGCCATGAGTATTGGCGCAGACCATAAGGCTTTGAAACCTCTAAAATCATATACCCTATCCTTTATTTTGCTAAAGACAGTTTCTATTCTTACGTTGTGTTTTCCAGTCTTGCTGACGTTATTTATTCGGTGTTCTACCCGAAGCCTGTATTTTGAATAAAATACTGGGCTGTTAAGTCTGATGGTGAGGAACGGTGAAATTCCTTACCCCTACATTTACTAAAAATAGCAAACATTTATATATTTGTGGGGATAATATATGCGCATGGCAGCAATAAGGAAAAAGAAAGTTGGCGCAGAGGAATATTATTATCTAGCGCATAGCTTTCGGGAAGGCGGCAAAATCGTGAAAAAGGAGAAGTATTTAGGAAAAGTCTTGCCAAAAAACATTGATGAAATCAAGCGCATATTTCTATCAGAAATTTACAAAGAAAAATGGTTCTCACAATTTGATAAAATAAAGCAGAGCTTCTCGAAAGACAGAAAAGCAACTCCGCCGTCGGCTCTTGAAAAGGAAATAAAGACCTTCGCAATCAGGTTTACCTATGACACAAACAAGATCGAAGGTTCGACTTTGACACTGCGGGAAACCGCGGACTTGCTTGGCAGAGGCATAACTCCATCTGAAAAACCTCTTCGCGACGTAAAGGAAGCAGAAGCCCATATGAAAGCATTCTACGAAATGCGGGAATATAAAAAAGATATTTCTTTGCAGATGGTGCTTTATTTTCACAAAAAGCTATTCGAAGGAACAAAGCCCGACATCGCAGGAAAAATCAGACAGCATCAAGTGGCTATAGCCGGAAGCAAATTCATGCCGCCGTTTCCTGCGGAAGTGTATCCATTGCTTTCCGATTTTTTCAGGGGGTATAACAAGAATAAATCGTCTTTGCATCCTGTAGAACTTGCCGCAGGGGTTCATATAAAGCTTGTGACAATCCATCCCTTTGCCGACGGAAACGGAAGAATAAGCCGTTTGATGATGAATTTCGTATTGAACAAAAATGGATTTCCCATGCTGAACATACCATACGAAAAAAGAGGTGGGTATTATACTGCTTTAGAGCGCGCGCAGGTAAAAAAAGACGAGAGCATTTTTTTGCATTGGTTCTTCAAAAAATATCTTAATGAGTGCAAAAGATATGTGCGAAATAAAGAAATTGCTTAAAACTAACTTATTTTTACAATCTCTTTCGCCAATTCCGTAACTTTCCTAAAATCGCGCGCATTGGGCTCGTATTTTGCGAAGTTCACAAGGTCACAGGTTGAGAAGCACTCGCGCACGTTCTTTATATAGTCTGCGTCTTCGGAACTGATTGCGCGTAGAATATCAGAACTCGTCATTTCAGTTTTGTCGAATCGGTGCTTGAAGTAGAAGCGAACCGCGCGCGACACAGTGACATACGCCTCTTTCTGCAAACTATTCGCAAAAAGCTTCTCAGCTTCTTCAATCATCTGGCGCGCCTTTTTTCTGTAGTCCAGCGGCCTTTTCTTATGCGCTTTGGCAATTACGGGTACGACGGGCGCCATTCGAGTTTTCTTATAATATAAATAAGCGACTGCGGCAGCAATTAAAAGCGCAATAAGCCAATACCAAAAATTGTTTTTATTCTCGCCATTTTTTTCAATATTTATTTTAGTCACATTTATAGTGTTTCCAATAATCGTTGCGTTTCCATTTATTGATGCAGTTGCGTTTGTCGCAGGATTTGCGTAGTTGTATTGGAATGATGCCGCGGTTTTTTGTGTTGCATTTTCGGTTTGATTTGCACTCTGATTTTGCGTTTGAGCATTTTGATTGTTTGATTGCTGCGCATTGGTGCCTTGGTTTGCGCTTTGCTGCGCGTTTGCACCATGATTCTGGTTTTGTCCGGCGCTTTTTGCATCAGGCGTTATTGATTTATTCTGCAACTCGAATCCCTGTTTTTTTAATTCTTCTTCAAGCTTCTGGAACTGCGAGCTGTTTTTAATTCCTTTTGCAGCATTTTTTTCATCCTCGCTTGACCATTTCTGCATATTCTGAATTGTGCCGTTTTGCATATTCCCTTTTATCGAAGCGGTTTCTCCGCTCTCTTTTTTATACTGATAATTAAACGAGCCTTCATTCGGGTTGCTTTCTCCGCTTTGATTCTGCTCAGGAGATGCAATTTTCTCGCTTTGCCGATACCCCTGCTTTTGCAGTTCTTGATCCTGCTTTTGGAAATCAGGATTTGACTCAATATTTTTCATCATTTCCTGCTTTACAGCTTCTTCTTCTTGCGCCTGCTTCTGCAGTTCCTGCTTTATTTGCTCCATGTTCTGGTTTTGCTGTTGCATGCTGTTGACTTTATCCTGCATCTGGTTTTGAGCCTGCTGATTCTGCTGCTGATTTTGATTGTTCTGATTTTGGTTCTGTTGATTTTGCGAGCTGCTTGAGCTTGAGTATGACGTTGATTGCATTGAAACGCCGTTGCACTGGTAAACTGTTGTTATTCCTTGTTGTTGGACGTTTTGTGCAGACGCGGATTTTTTTATTAAAACTTCAATTTCGCCCGAAGTGACATTTTCCTCTTTTCCAGTTTCTGGATTTGTGTAGGTTATTAATGCTTGCTCAAGCGTAAAATCGCCACTATCAAATGCCTGTATTGCAGGGTATGAAACATCAACAGTTTTCTGTTCGGGGATTATGTATTCCATGCACTGTATGTCAACACCGTTTCCGCCAAGAATATTTTTGTCTTGTATTTTTAGGGGGATTGCCTTTCCGAAAGGATTTTCAAACTTCAGAATTATTTCGACATTGTCGCCTACGGAAATGTCACTTGTCTTCAGCGCCTTTTGAACTGAAAGCTGCTCTATTGAAAACGCGAAAGGCGCGGCTATAACAAACGCGCAAAAAAATACGAAGAGACATATTGTTTTTTTTATTTCGAATATTGAAGCTTCACAATGTATTGCAGAGCGGAAATTTCGAAAGCTTGAAAATCTGGACAAGCTCTGACATTTATGTCGGAGTACGCACAAGATTTTCATGACAATCATCTCAAACACCTCTAATGGATTACTGAGTATTTTCCATAATTCAGGTAAATTCCTCCTATTGCAAGAATAATGGCACATGCTATAAACCAGTCCTTTATGGACGTATCCTTTTTTTCGCGGTCTATTTTTTCAGATAGTTGCGAGTAAATGTTTTCAAGAGTTTTTGCGTCAACTGATTTGTGGTATTCGCCGCCAGTGTCACGCGCGATTCCTTTGAGAGCTTCTTCGTCAAGCTGTGCATATTGCGGATTTCCGAACGGGTCATATCCCATTATTGCGGGCTGGTTTGAGCCGACGCCTATTGTGTAGACTTGTATCTTGTTGTCTTTTGCGAATTTTGCTGCTTCCTCTGGCGATATAACCCCTGCATTATTTACTCCGTCGCTAAGAAGTATGACTACTTTTTTCTTGTTAGGTATGCTTGTTGCCATATCCACTGCAAGCGCAAGGCCATCACCGATCGCAGTCTGGCTCTGAGGAGAAATTGCTGCGAGCTTTTCTTTCGCGCGATCTTTCATAGGTGAGAGGTATGCTGTTGTTGTTGCTCCGGAAGAGAATGTGACAATGCCGACATAATCGTTTGTGTTGAGGCTGTCTATCAATATCTGCGCAGATTTTTTTGCGGCTTCAAGGCGTGTCGGTTGGTAATCGTTTGCCTGCATGCTGCCTGAAACATCGATTGCAAGAACCACATTTACTCCCTTTTTCTCCTGCTTAAGCGGAATATGAGGGTCTGCAAGGGCTAATATAAGCAAAAGTATCACCATACTATTTATAATAAATAATATTTTTTCGATATTTTTCGGCTTGTGATTGCTTAATTTCATTGCCTGCCTGACAAGATGCAGGTTGTTGAATTGCATTGCGCGCTTTTTCTTTTTCTTAAGCGAGCGGCTGTAGAAGTAATAGATTATCGGAATCGCGGCTAGTAAAATCAAGTATTCCGGATTGAAAAAATTAAACGGCATAGTATACCCACTTGAAAATGTTTTTATCTTTTTATCTTATCCGTCTTCTTTTCTGGCGCATCTTAAAAAAAGACGCAACAGAAAAAAACCATTCTTTTGATGTCGAAGTTTCGATGAAATCGACTTTGCTTTCAGTCATTATTTTCTTTATTTCGTTTTTTCTTTTTTTTGAAATCTCGCTGAAATTCTTTCTGAACAGTTCGTTTGATGTGTCAACAAGTACTTGTTCCCCGGTCTCGCCATCCTCAAGCTCTATAAAACCGACATTAGGAATAAGATATTCTCGTTCATCGGCCAGATTTATTGCAATGACGTCGTGTTTTTTCCCAAGTATACTCAATTCTTTTCGGAAGTTTGCGGGACTATCGAAAAAGTCAGAGACTATAAAAATTATGCTTTTCTGCTTCAAAACTTTTGACAAAAAATGCAGCGGCTTTTTTAGGTTTGTTGCCTTGCTTTTCGGCTCAAAAAAAAGTATGTCTGAAAGCAGGCGCATTGCGTGTTTTTTTCCTTTTTTTGGCGGCACATATTTTTCAATGAAATCTGTCGCAAGCAACAATCCTGCGCGGTCATTATTCCTTGTTGCTGAAAATATGATGCTTGAAGCAATTTCTGCGCCGATTTCTTTTTTCAGCGCGTTTTCAGTTCCGAAATTTCCGCTTCCCGAGATATCAAGTAGGACAATTGCCGCGAGGTCGCGCTCCTCGATAAATTCCTTGACAAACGGCTTGTTCATCTTTGCCGAGACATTCCAGTTTATTGTCCGTATGTCGTCGCCTGCTTCGTATTCGCGCATGTCTGAAAATTCTATTCCACGGCCTTTGAAAACCGAATGATACGCGCCCTGCATAAGGCCGTTCACAAGCCTGCGCGTCTTTATTTCCAAGAGCTTTATGCGCTTTATAGCTTTCTGCTTTTCGGCAACGTTTTTTATTTTTTTTGGGATTTCCTGTTTTTTGATGGTTTTATCAGCATCATTGGCTTCTGTTTTTTTGAACTTTTGAAATATTTTCGAGCCTATTGGATGCGCCATTTTAAAAACGCGCGAAGCATAATGGTGCAGTTTTTTTCCTTTTTGTCCGAGTGTATTCAAATAATTTTTCATGAGTATTATGAAGAATTGCCAATTATTCGCGGCACTTATCTATGGAACTCTGACTTCTTTTAATATTCCGTCAATAACGCTGTCTGTTGTTACATTTTCAGCTTCAGCTTCGTATGTCAATATCAGCCTGTGGCGCAGAACGTCATGAGCAACAGCCTTTATGTCCTCTGGAATCACATAGCCGCGGCCTGCAAGAAGGGCGTGCGCTTTGCCGCCAAGAACCATCCAGATTGACGCGCGCGGGGATGCGCCGTACTCTACAATTCCGTCATTCCTGTTTCTTGTAGCGTGCACTATGTCAGTTGCGTAGCACATGATTTTTTCATCGGCGTAGATTTTGCGCACAAAAGACTGTATTTCAAGTATTTTATCGGGCGAGATTATTTTTTTGACATTCGGGATTTCAGAACCCGTCATTCTTTGCACAATTTGCAGTTCCTCTTCTTTCGAGGGGTATCCGACAAACACTTTGAACATGAACCGGTCTACCTGCGCTTCAGGAAGGCTGTACGTACCTTCTGTTTCAATAGGATTTTGCGTCGCAAGGACGAGAAATGGCTTCTGAAGCATGAAAGTTTCATCGGATATTGTAACCTGCTTTTCCTGCATTGCTTCAAGAAGTGCGGATTGGACTTTTGGAGGCGCGCGGTTTATTTCGTCCGCCAGAATGAAATTTGCAAATATCGGGCCTTTTTTTGTCGAGAAAGAACTGCTTTTATGGTTGTATATTTTTGTACCGAGAATATCTGCCGGAAGAAGGTCGGGCGTGAACTGGATTCTTTTAAATGTCGTATTGATGGAATCGGAAAGCGTTTTTATCATTATTGTCTTTGCAAGCCCGGGCATGCCTTCAAGAAGTATGTGGCCGTCAGAAACAAGGGAAATAATCAGGCGCTGAATGACTTTTTCCTGGCCGACAATGACTTTTTTCATTTCATTTGATATCTTGTCAAGTTCTGCGGCATACGCCACCGCCTTTTTGTTCAGCTCAAGAATTTCTTTGTTCTCTTTAATTTCTTTATCCGGCATATTTCCCTCCCCATTGCGCAAGGCGCGATAGCTAATAATGGGAGATTAAAAATATAAGCATTACACTAATTGAAACAGAGCGAATGCTTTTAGAATTATTTTTTCACAGCGGATTTTTCCTTAATCTTTTCATTTCTATATGTGTCAGTCCACTTTACATGCCTCGGGTTCCTGATTTCTTTGTTGCTCTGGCACTTAGAATTACAGAAAAAATATGCTGTTCCGTCAATTTTTACGAACATCTTTCCAGTGCCTACAAGTATTTCTTTTCCGCAAAATGTGCATTTCATACTATTCACCTATTTTATCGCATCGTGTGAATTATGCGTTTTTATTCAAACCTATTATATAATTACGATCTATTTCTCTTTTAGGACAAATTGTATCATTACAGATGGGTTTATCATCTGTAGTATTATTCCTTTTTCTTTCAAGACAAAAAATATCGTTACAGGTACTTGTATCGATATCATTTATTGTTTTCTCCCCATATTGTTGTTCTAAATGTCTATATTGGGATATGTCCATTATGATATTACTCAATCAACGTTGCAGTCTCCATTTCTGCTTCAGGCACCATTAATATGTCGCCTATGCGGACCGGACCAAGAACATTTCTAACAAGGACTTTGTCGCGCCCTGAATCCGAGGTGACTTTGCACCTGACGCGCGATATTCCTTTTACGCCTGCTCGACCCATAATTAAAATAACTTTTGTTGGTACTGCCATAAAAAATCACGGATATTGGTTCTACTTTCTTTGAAGTTCCTTTATTCTCTCGATAACTTCATCAACATTCTTTTTTCCTCTGCCTTCTTCGACAACTGCAACAGAAGCTGTTGAAACTTCGAGGCCCACCGCTTTTCCAAGCTCTTCTTTGCTTTCAACAAAGATATATGGAGCTTTTTTCTCTTTGCAGAGTGCTGGAATATGCATTACTATTTCTTCCGGCTGGACATCCATAGCAACAACAACAAGCTTTGCGATTCCTCGCTCTATTGCTTTTGTTGTTTCATTCACGCCTTTGCGTATGTTGCCTGATTCCTTAACTGCTTCAAGAGCGTCAAGAACTTTTTCAGAATCTTCCTTTGAAACTTCGTATTCTACAAAAATTTTTCCTGCCATAAAAAACACCTTTTAGCCCAAGAGGGCATCATCAAGTTCTATTATCCTTTTTTTCAAAGATTTAAATAACTTCGATTTATCCATTCTTTTTGACAAATCTCTTCTTTGTCACTTTGAATCCGGTTTCATCGCGCTTCTGTACAATTCCTCGGTGCCTTGCGCATGAAGGGCATACATAAATTTTATGTGATCCTAAGCTGACGTTTCTCGGGTCTATTTCACGCCGAAGCAACGGGTCGTTTAGCCGAAATCCGCGGTATGTGGTGAATGTCTTGTGGCGCGGAACAATTCTTCCGCAAAATCCACAGAGCGTTGTTCCCTGATGGCCTCTGCCGCCCGTGTGTTTGTATCCGCGTTTGTATGTAACGATTTCTGGCATTTTCAATCATCTCAACATGCATTGGATTGAAATCCTTTCGCAAGCTTTGCTTGCTCTAGGCTTTTTCAATATCCTCGAAAAAAGCTTGAAAGCGCTATCAAGCTTTCAAGATTTTTAGCCATTTTGAACTATTCACAAAGTTCATTGGGTTCGAAAGCATGAAAATTCACAAGAATCTTCAAGATTTATCAATTTATTTGGGCTAAAATCAACTTCCTGATAATGAATAATTTACTGGCCGGTTGCCTGCGCAATCTCGAATTTTTTCATTCGTATTGCATTCATTGACTGAGTCTTTTTTCCGCAGGTTTTACATCCGTATCGTATCATGACTTTTTGCGATGTTTTTGCTCCTGCACGCCTGTTGTTTTCAAGTTTCGGATAAGGCGAGCCTCCGTAGCCATAGTCCAGCTTGACTGTTTTTCTTCGGCCTTTTTTCAATGAAGAGCCTGAGCGCCTTCCTGATGTTTTCACGCGCTCAAGCTTCTGATCAGTATGCTTATTACACTTTGGACAATAACGTTTTGCTTCTCTTGGGTACTTCATAAGGGGCACCTTTTTTCTTCAAATGCACTAATAATCTGCAACTTAACTTTATAAACCTTCAGCCTTACGCACACCATTCATTCGGTTTTTTCAGCCATTTTTGCAGTTATCAGCAATTCTGCGGCTTTTTTTGGAAATTCTGCTGTTTGTCCTGCGTTCAAAGGACCATAAGAATTCATATCTTGCGCAACAAACGTAGGTATGTCACAAAGCGCCTTTATTTTCAGGATTTCTTTTATTGCTTTTACACCAATTGGTGCGTTTTTTTCAGCGGCTTTTTCCATTATTGCGACAGTCTCTGATTTATTGGGCGCAGAAATATTTTGCGCTGCAACAAAATCAATGTATTTTCCGGAAAGCACATCATTTATTATCACGCGGTTTATTTTCAATAGTTCTACTATCTTTGAAAAAAGCGTTTCTTCCTCTGAAAGCAAATTTTCCGGCTTTATATCGGCGCGCGCGGATTGCAGCGCAGCGGTCACTATTTTTCGCTCACGCGTGTCAAGTATGCTTTTGACAAGTGGCCGTATGCTTTCGGCCTCTGTTGAATCGCTGTCAAGGCATTTTGAGCATGCGGCATAGAAACTGGATTCGATTTTCTGGAGCGTCGAGGCATCTCTTTCGCTTTTCTGAAGCTCTCTGAGATATTTGAATGTAAGGACAGTCATATGTTTTTCTTTGCATTCAAATCTTAAAAATCAATCGGGAGCTTTTTAGTTTTTCTTGATATGTGTATTTAAATTATGCAGGGGAAGGGATTTGAACCCTCGAACTCACTAAGAGACTGGGTCCTAAGCCCAGCACCGTTGGCCGCTTGGTTACCCCTGCATAGAAAGAATATTGTGGTGGAAGAAGTTTAAAAACATGTATTAAGAACAATGTGTTCAGCTTTTCTTATTTAGCTTTTTTATTAAATCTCCGCTTTTTTTCATGCCTTCTTCGAGCCGATTTTTGAAAAATGCTTTTGTCGTATCAAATTGATTTTGATAACCTTTTGTATCGCCGTTTCCAATGATTGTCGCCCATTCTCTGACAGCAGTGTGGAATTCCAAATCATCGCCCCTGATTTCTTTATTATACAAAGCAGCATCCAATGACTCTTTAAGCAAATCTGGATTTTTAAACAAGTGTTCGACAATGCCGAGTCTTAATCTGAACGGTGGTGTTTGGCAAATCATATTTTCGTAAGGATTTGTTTTTAGTTGATACCATGCATCGACCATAGATAAAAGGCTTAAGTGAGAGTTTGGCATTTTGTTTTCGGAAGATAATCCCAAACCAAACTCGCGCATAATAGCCTCATCCAAAAGAATAGGTGTATTATCGTGCCCGAACACATATTCACCGGCTTTTTTGATTCTATCAGTAAACTCTTGCGCATTTTCTTTTATCATAAGCTTGAATAATTCTGATTCAGATACTGCATATTGCTTAACCTGTTCCCGCGCATATGGGTTAAGGATAGCTAATCCTGAATATACGTGTGGCTTTCCTGAGTATATCCGTAGGCACATTAGAACTTTGACATTGTCAATCCCTCCAACATAAGAAGGATTTTCCCAAGGATAGACGCCAACATTTTTCCATGCAGTTCCCATGGCTTCAAAACCTACATGTGTAACAACTTGTGTGTCAGCTGTTATCTTATCATGCTCTTGACACGATAACTCTATAAGATTGGTCCCTATCGATTCAAAAGCTTTTTTTGCTTCTTCGTATGCCTCATCTGAACTCCGATAATTTACTAAAACCGTGGGCTGTCCCTTTGGATTTATTGAAGGACCAAAGAGCCAATGCCAATTAATTATATTTACATCTTCCGGCATGTATTTTTCAAATGCGTTTATGGATGGCGTCATGACCGATGTTCCGGATGATACAATCGCATTTTTCTTTGTTGATGGACCGTATTTTGCTACGGTTTCTTCTATGCTTTCAGTTGGCACTAAATAGAAAATTAAATCGCTTCTGCTTGAAACTGCTACTCCATCAGACAGTATATTAATTCCGGTGCCATTGAAATCCTCTTCCAACTTTTTTGTGTTTTGGGGCAAATCGCAGCAGTTCACTCTATAACCTGCTTTATCAAATACCTTTGCATATCGTTTGCCCATATCGCCGGTTCCTATAACTCCTATTTCCATATTTAACTACTGTACAGTAAATTTATATGCTTTCAAGCATACTGAAGAATTAATATGGGGCCCCCGGGAATTCCACGACGTTCAGGTTTTTGACCTCTGCAACAGCAGAGGTCTGTTGTTCTTTCTTTTCTACCCGGACTTGTCTTTTCTTTCTTACAAGAAAGAAAAGAAACCGAATTGAACCCGGATCGCCAGCAATTTCGAACCGCAAAATTTAATTAATCATAAATTATGCGGCTGCCCCAAGCTGGAAGGCTACCAAGTTACCCCAAGACCCCAACGTCATAAGAATTGATGCGCATATTTAATAAGGTTTGAAATGCGTGGGGTTTTCTTCAATTACAGCCTAAAATACGCCAATGCATCATCCATTGTCGCAATCTCTATAATTGGAATTCCCGCTTCCTTCGAAGCGTTTATAATTTGCGGCTTGAATTCCGGATAGCAGTATTCATAATCACCCCACATTTTGCAGTATTCACTTTCTGTGTAATTCGCCGCAAGATTTGCAAGCGAGCCTACAGGAACCAAGAATATCTTTGCGCCGGCTTCTTTTGCTGCAATTGCTTTTTCAAGAATCTTTCCGGACGGCCCGATTGAGCCGTCGTGATTCAAAGTTCCTGTTAGCATAACATCTTCAGCAGGGCTTTCATTTCTGAGTGTGGCTATTGTTGCCACTGCAAATGCAGCGCCCGCGGACGGGCCTTCAAGAACCGGTGCGAGCGCTTTGATGCCGTAAAATAAGTCAACGCTTCCGGAGCTTATGTTTTCATGCTCTTTTGCAAATTCGGCGGCAAGGCGCACCGAATGCTGGGTGTCTTCCTTGGAAAGTACGCTATTGACATCAAGAAATACGTTTCCTGTACCTTTGCGTGCAGCTACGATTAAGTATGCCGACACTCCGGTGTTATTTGTGTTTACTGCAGGGAGCTTGAGCGTTGTGGATTGATAATCTCCTTTGAATATGCGCTGAGGTGGATATAGTGTAATGCCGCCATCATCGTGAATATTATCGATTTTTGAAATTGTTTTGTAGCTGTATATAATTATGGCGGACGCCGCAAGTACGGCAAGCATAAGCAGAACAATTAGTTTCCTGTTTTTGATATTTTTCTTTTCAATCATAATGGGTCAAGCCAGATTTGAACTGGCGACCTCCGCCTTTCATAAACTGCAAAGTGCTGGACTGCTGATAAATGACCATGCCGAAGGCATGGTCGCTCTAAGCGCCAGCCGATTATGCGGCTGTGTAAGGGCGGCGTCATAACCACTAGACTATTGACCCGTTTGAGATATTTTCGTGCTGATATTGTGGATTTAATAAATTCAAGTAATATTCTTTTAAAATGCTTAAATTCACAATCTACTTAATCGCAGATATCAGAGATATCTGAAGAGCGCGATTAACTATAGTTATATAAATCTTAAAAGTATTAAGAACGTATGCTTTTTTAAAAGCACTCGAATAGTGAAACTGATGAAATCCTGATACTTCGTGTCAGGCTTTCGTTTCCAAAGAATGTGGTGAATGAAATGAAATGCACAGTATGTAGCGCGAATATAATTCCGGGTGAAAATTACGTTGAATTCGCATGCCCTAAATGCGGCGAAGAGAAGGTTATCCGATGCAAAAAATGCAAGATGACTGCAAACGAATACGCATGCAAGAAATGTGGATTCGTTGGTCCGTAATTTAAGGAGGATATTTTTATCTTGAAAATTCTTGCGAATTTTCAAGCTTTTTAATACAAAGAAAATCCTTTCGCTTTGCTCAAGGCTTTTTAGCCCAAAGTGAATGGCGAATAGTTAAAAATGGGGAGTGATTAAAAATGGTACGAAACGTAATTCTAACATTGCAAGTGATGCCGGAATCGGTTGAAGTAAGCCTTGAGAGCATAAAGGCTGAGATCAAAAAAATGCCGATTATGGGCCAGATAAAAGACATGAAAGAAGAGCCTGTAGCATTCGGTCTTAAGTCGCTTAAAGTCCTCACAATTCTTCCTGATGAAGGTGGCATTACAGACAAAATCGAGGAAGCTGTGCGCAAAATAAAAGGAGTGCAAAGCGCGGAAACTGTCGGAGTAACTTTAATTTAATTAGCGTTCGAGGCAACTTATATGGCGTGGAAAGATCACCAATATATTTCAAAAGCTAAAAATGATATTGAAATAAATGCTCTTTCACAAATGCATTCTCAGGGAATGAATCCAGTTTCCATTGAAGTTATGGAAAAAGACAGCACTTATAAGGCGATTTCATTGATAGATGATCCCTTAAGGCTTCTCAGAGCGTATGGCGTTCTGGAATAAAACTATATTAAACTCGCGCACCACATAACATAGAATGACAAAGCTCGCAGATATCGTTCAATTTCTTAACGAAACGCTGAATGTTTCAAAAATAAGTGACGATAGCGTGAACGGCCTGCAGGTTGAAGGCGCGCCAGAAGTCAAAAAAATTGTTCTTGGCGTTGACGCTTCTATAGACTTGTTCGGAAAAGCAAAAGCATCCGGCGCGAATCTTATAATTGTCCATCACGGCATTTTCTGGGATGGCAAAGATTGCCGAGCAGTCGGGATAATGGCAAACCGGCTGAAATATCTTTTAGAGCACGGAATTTCTCTTTATGCGGTACATCATCCGCTCGATGTCCATACACAAACAGGAAACAGTGCAGTTATAGCTTTAAAAATAGGATTGAAAAAAACCATGCCTTTCGGAAAACTCGCGGACGGCAGCTGCGTAGGTATTTTAGGCGAACTTGAGATGGAAATGCCTGTTGATTCTATACTATCCAAAATTGAGGAGGTTATCGGAAAAGCAGTGCGCAAAGACCTTTTCGGAAAGAAAACTGTCAGAAAAATCGCGATTGTTTCAGGAGGGGGGGTAAGCTATGCAGAAGAAGCTGCAAAAGAAGGCGCAGACCTCTTTCTTACAGGAGAGCCGAAGCATGTGGCATACCACAATATAAAGGAGCTTGAAATCAACGCGGTTTATGCAGGCCACTATGAAACCGAAAAATTCGGAGTGATTGCGCTTGGCAAAACCCTTGAAAACAGATTTAAAGGTTTAAAGACAGAATTTATTAATTGTCCGACAGGACTTTGATATTTGGTGATACAATATTACAATAAAATATGACCGTTCAAAATGCCTTTGTTGTGCAGGATGTGTTTCTATCTGCCAGAAGAACGCGATAACTTTTACAAAGATGCGGCCTGAAGTGGATGCAAAACTCTGCATTGACTGTGCCACCTGTGTTAAGTTCTGTCCAGTGGGCGCGATATCGATTTCTAAAAAATGATTTTATGAAGTCATAAGGTTATGAAGGAAATGCATTCCAAGAGTTCCTTTCCAAAGAATAGGTGAATGAAATGAAACTTGAAAATTCATACGATGTCGTTATTGTCGGAGCAGGTCCCGGAGGCTCGATTACTGCAAGAGACTGTGCAAAGGCCGGATTAAAAGTGCTTTTACTTGAAAAACGGCCGGAAATTGGAGCCCCTAAACGATGTGGCGAGGGTATGAGTCTTGAAGCGCTTCAAAAAATAGGGTATTTCGGAAACGAGCGATTTGTCACTCAAAGAATCGAGACTGGTTTTTTTATTGCACCGAACGGTAAATCAATTGAAATTCCAAGCGGCACTGGCGGTTATGTACTTGAAAGAAAAGTTTTTGACAAATTTCTTGCATATGATGCCGCGAAAGCCGGCGCAAAAATAGTGTCAAATGCGGAAGCAATAGAGTTGATCAAAACAGACGGCAAAATCTCAGGTGTTGTCGTTAATTATAATGAATCAAAACATAGAATTGGCGCAAAAGTGGTTGTGGCCGCTGATGGAATTGAATCAAAAATCGCAAAGATGGCTGGGCTCAATACTTCCAGTAGCCTAATGAATATGGCTTCAGGCTATCAATATGAAATGGCTGGTATTGATATAGAAAATCCGAAAGCTCTTTATTTTTATTTTGGAAAAAGCATTGCTCCAAGCGGCTACGTCTGGATATTCCCAAAAGGCGAACACATCGCAAACGTAGGCATCGGCATCATTGCGCAAAAAGACGGAAGAACCGCAAAACATTATCTTGATAAATGGATTGATTCGATGCCTTTTGTTAAAAAGGGCTCGATTATAGAGGAGAATGCCGGCGGGATACCTATAGGGAATTTCCTTAAAAAAATGACTGCTGATAATTTCCTTGCAGTAGGGGATGCTGCGCATCAGGTTAATCCAATACATGGCGGAGGGCTTGCCGAAGCGACAAGCGCCGGGATGTTTGCCGCTAAATTAATCGTTAAGTCAATAAAAGAAGGAAACACTTCTGATAAAAAGCTTGACGAATACAATGGGCTTTGGTGGAATGAACGCGGGAATCATCTTCTGAAGCTTGAAAAGCTGATGAATGCTTTCTCAAAGATATCCGATGATGATGTAAATAATATAACAAATTCTATTGACAGCGATGGCATTTCAAAAATAATTAACGGTGATTTGGCATTCTCGGCAAAGCTGCTGATGAAAAATCCGAAGCTTATAAAATTGGCTGCCACTCTTATTTAGCAGAGGCGAATATTTTGATAAAAATTCTTGGTGCGGGTTTAAGCGGTCTTTCAGCGGCGATAAATCTTGCAAAGGCGGGAAAAGAAGTTGAAGTGCACGAACTAAAAAGTGATGTCGGAATGCACATAAAAACCAATTTTCAGGCGCTTCTTAGCGATTCTGCACCGGAAGACTACTTGAGAAATCTAAATCTCAATCCCGAATTTTTTTATCATTCTTTAAGCAATGTTTTGTTTTGCACACGCAAAAAGGAATTCGACTTGAAAATACAAAAGAGCATTCCGTTTGTCTGCCGCGGCGGAAAACAATCTCTTGAATACGGGCTGTTTAAGGAAGCTGAAAAGGTTGGAGTACGTTTCGTGTTTAAGACTACGAAGAGAGAGAGAGACGTTGATATAATAGCTACTGGGCATAAAAACGCAGACATCGCAGCATTTGGCGCGGTTTACAAGGATAATGGTTTTCTAGGCGAAAGATTTCTAATGATGTATGATGATAAGTATTCTCCAAAAGGCTGGTACTTATATGCAACGCCGCACCTCAAAGGCTATGTCAAGATAATGAATTGCGTTCTTAAGCCGCACACGCCAAAGGTTAAGGATTTGTTCTTTAAGGCAATCAACGAGCGGGAAATACTGAAGAAAATAGTCGGCGGCCAAAAGCCCGTAGACTATCTTGGAGGTATCGGCGGGCTTGATTTTCCGATAAATGGCGTTATTGGCGGAAAATACTATCTTGGCGAGGCAGCAGGCTTTCAGGATCCTTTTCGAGGGTTTGGTATGAATTACGCTCTTGAATCAGGCAAGCTTGTAGCAGACGCCATACTTCAGAACAAGGACTACAACAAACTATGGAAGGAAGCATTTATGCCGCACATAAAAAAAGACTTCAGCAGACGCTTTATAATGTCTGTTTTTGGCGATATGTTTGTCGAAAATGTTTTTTCTAAAAGGATAAGAAATGGAGTGGTCGATTTTGAAAGCTTTGCTCCAGCAGGATTTTTTGGCAGGATCGCAATCGACTTTTTCTTTCGCATGGAATTGCTAAGACATAAAATCACAGGCTATTGGTAAATTGCGGTATTCTTCGGGGTTCTTTAATAGGGATCATGCATTTCATGGATTCGTATAACCATGATATTGACAGGGTGCAAAGGTGCGTCATACATTACGCAGTTCCCGACGGAAGAATTATTCCGTTCTGCGCGTTTAATGTCCTTCCGGAAAGTTACCGTGAGCAGATAAACAAAAAATTCGGAATTTCTACCTAACTTCGCCACATGAACATTAAAGTTATTCAAGTTTTGCGTTTTTTAAAATTCACACTCAAATTTCAGTTTTTGTGAATTGATATTTGAGCTCAACTGCCCAAAAAACGCAAAACTTCAGAAAGTTACATTTTCTACCTAACTTCGCCACATGAACATTAAAGTTACATTTTCTAACACTTTTTGTGAAAAACATGAAAGAAAATGTAATTTTCCCCGTAGAGAATTTAGCATTGGTCGAAA
>JAHILE010000030.1 GCA_018897155.1 Nanoarchaeota archaeon
GCCGACACTCAAAGACAACATAAAATGCGGAAACTCTTTGATTGACGATTTGGCAGTTTCGGACAAAGCGTTCAGTTGGCGCGCCCAGTTCCCGAAAGTGTTCGCGCAGGGCGGGTTTGACGTTGTGGTCGGGAATCCGCCATATATTAGAATACAAACATTAGATAAAAAAGATATTGATTATTTTAGCAAGAACTATGCCTCAGCAATAGGCAATTATGATATTTATTCTTTATTTGTAGAAAAAGCGGTTAATTTAATAAAGGATTTGGGAAAAGTAGGGTTTATCCTACCAAATAAATTTTTTATATCTAACTATGGGCAACCTTTGAGAAATTTCATCATAACCAATAAAAGTTTAAAAGAAATTGTGAATTTTAAAGATAATCAAATATTTTTGGGCGCGAGCACGTATACTTGTTTGCTTTTTTTAGAAAAATCAAATAACACCCAGATAAAATATTCGGAAATGAATACGATAGAACATATTCATGATTATTTAGTAAAAATACCCCCTCTTTCTTCTTTTGATAATGGAGATCTTAAAACAGGAATGATTCAAGAAGACTCCTTAAAAAATAATGTTTGGAATTTTAATGTGGGAAGTAATCAGAGAATAATAAATCAACTAATAAAAATAAAGACGAATTTAAATCAAATCAAAGAGAATTTTTTTCAGGGTGTGGCTACGAGTGCCGATTCAATATATTTAGTAAAATTAGTTCAGGATTTAGGGGATAAAATAAAAATAAAAAGTGAAGAAACTGGAAAAGAACATATTATTGAAAAGGAATTCACAAAAAGATTAGTAAAAGGAAAAGATATAGAACGGTATTATGTTAATTACGTAAATAGAATTTTAATATTCCCGTATACAAAAACGGATAAAGGATATGAATCATTAACAGAAGAGGAATTACAGAAACATAATGGAATTTATTCTTATTTTAAAGAATTAGAGAATAAGATAAAAGATAGAGAACACAAGAAACTTTCTAAATCAAAAAGTTGGTTTTCTCTTACGTATCCCAGAAGCATTAATCTTTATGATTTACCTAAAATATTAACGCCAAACAGCGCATTTCATTCTTCTTTTTATTTTGATGAGCGAGATAATTATTATATGACCTGCGGAGTTGCTGGTGGATTTGCTTTGATATTAAACAAAGGCCATTCTTTAGATGAAAAATACTTATTAGGAATTCTTAATTCGAAATTGATGGAATATTTAAATCAGAATATAGGAACGTCACTACAAGGAAAGTATTACTCTTATGATCCCAAAATTATAGGACGATACCCAATTATAACTCCTGATAAAAAACAGCAGCAAGAAATAATATCCTTAGTAAATCAGATGCTTGCGCTTCAAAAGAAATATCATAACGATAAAAGCGCGGGGCGCGAAAAGGAACTCTTGGAACAGCAGATTAAGCAGGTGGACTTCGAGATTGATGAGCTGGTGTATAAGATTTATGGAATAACTGAGGAGGAAAGGAAAGTTGTTGAAGAAAGTTTGAGATAGATTGGTGATACTATGCCAAGAAGAAGAGTAACATTTTATGTCCGTAAGAAGGGTAGTAGACGCAAGAAAAAGGTTTCGTTTTTTGCATGGGATTGATACTATGGTTACAAAATACCACCGAACAGTTGAAGATGGAATTGTTCTATTGGGTAATCTATGGATTAAACAAAAAAGAGCAAAAACAGTATATCGAGGAAATCAAAGACCACTTTCGATTGTCGATTACAATTCTAAATCTATGGTAAACTATCAACCTGATGTTTATTTTAAGCTACGTAATAATAAAAAACTAATTTTTGAAGTTTTAGATAGTCAAGAAAAAAAACAAGATCTGATAATTGCGGATGTAATCCAATCATTTTTAATCGAAGATGTAGAGGGTGTTATTTTTGTTTATTCGGGCAATTTACCTGAGAAAATAAGAATAAACGAAGCATTAGTCACTATTGCAAAAGGATTAGTTTATAAGGGCATAAACGAATCTGAGATTCCATTCGATAGATCTGGTAGTATACCGGTAAAGCGTGAAGATGCTATATCTCCAGAAAAGGTAAAAGAAATACTATTGAAGAAAATAAAAGAGATAGAATCTTGTAAGAATGGATCGAATTTCTCAATACAATATTCTAAATATCAATAGAAATTTAGTCCTTCGAAACCCAAAGCACCCCCACCTAAGTCCTCGCCGCCAAACATGCGCCGCTTCTTCTGAAACACTTGTCTAATCAGATATCATGAATTATATCGGCAAGGCATAGGGAATATGTTTATATGCGCGGGTTAATTATTGATTGCCATAGCACCGGAATAATCGAATGGGCATAGGGTGAAAACAGCTATGGACAAAATAAATGTTTTGGGAACTGAAATATCTTATTGCAATTTCCGCGAAGACGACTATATCTCTTTGACAGATATGGTGAAAAATACCGAAAACGGCCTTGCTTTAATCGAAAAATGGCTGAGAAACAAGAACACAATAGAATTCCTCGGAATCTGGGAAGATATAAACAATCCCGATTTTAATTCCCCCGAATTCGAGGGAATTAAAAGCCAAGCAGGCCTGAACAGATTTATTCTTTCTGTCAAGCAATGGACAGAAAAGACAAATTCAATCGGCATTATTGCAAAAGCAGGAAGATATGGCGGAACTTACGCCCATAAAGACATTGCGTTTGAGTTTGCAGCATGGATATCGCCCAAGTTCAAGCTATACCTAATAAAAGAATTTCAAAGGCTGAAGGAAGAAGAGAAAAAACAATTGGGCTGGGACATTAAGCGAAATCTGGCTAAAATTAACTACGCGATCCACACGGGTGCGATAAAAGAAAATCTCATTCCAAAAGAAGTAACTCCGCAGCAGATAAACCTGATTTATGCAATGGAAGCGGACGTACTGAATGTTGCATTATTCGGCATGACGGCAAAAGAGTGGAGGGATGACAATGATGGCAAAAAAGGCAACATACGGGATTATGCAAATGTGTCCCAGCTTATCTGCCTTTCCAATTTGGAAAATTTAAATGCTTTTTTTATTAACGAAGGGCTGCCGCAGGATAAACGGCTGGTCAAATTAAACCAAATTGCAATCCAGCAAATGAAATTGCTGACTGATGATTCCAATGTCAGGAAAATGAAACTGAAAAGCAAGTAATTAAGAGGCAGTTATATACAATCCTTAATAAAAGAATTAACATGAAAACAAAAAAAACACTTATAATCTGCCAATCAATCCATCATGGAAATACTATGGAAATAGCAAAAGTTCTTGCTAATGAATTAAATGCGGAAATTAAAAAACCTTCTGAAGTAAAAAATGAAGAATTAGATAAGTATGATTTAATTGGTTTTGGTTCAGGAATATATGATGGTAAGCATCACATTAGTTTGCTTGATCTTGTAGACAAATCATCAAAGGGTGTTGGTAAAAAAACTTTTATCTTTTCAACTAGCGGGGCTCCTGTTGCTATACTGGGCGATAAGTTTCTAAGCAATTATTCAGTAAAAGCACATGCCGCACTCAAAGATAAGTTAGAATCTAAGGGTTACAAGATTCTTGGTGAGTTCATCGCACCCGGCTTTAATACCAATGTTTTTCTTAAATATATTGGCGGGTTAAATAAAAATAGACCAAATCAAAAAGATTTTGAGAGAGCAAAAGAATTTGCATCAAAAATAAAGGGCAGTTTTTGAGCTCCTCCGTAAAATCAAAGATTTTACTCCGTCCGCGCTCGTCGCTAACACTTCTCACCCTCGCATAATAGGGCTTTGTCGTATGAGGAGGGGCACCTCCGCCAAAAGAACGCGCATCCCCACGTCCGCGCCGCATTAGTTCGACATTTGCAGTGTTTTGAGTAGTCGCGCGCAAAACATATATAAAAACTTGCGACCGAGGAAGCCAGATGAAAGAAGAGGAACTGCTGAAGAAAAGCCTGATTAATCTAATCAAAAGCGCGGACTATCAACTTGGAATTCTGGAAAATGGCGGCACGGAGCTAAATGTCATAAAACTGTACGGGCGGCCCGAGACCCGCAAAATGGCGCTTTACTGTATACTGGATCTGTTAAAGCCATACAAATTCAATTCTGTTGTCGGAAGGGGCATTGGCGGAACGCCGATTGCAACAGAAGTGGCTGATGCAAGAAATGCCAACCTGGTACTTTATTCTCCAAAATCCAGAGATAGGACGGGAAATGCGCTCAAGGCATATAATCTGGAAAAAACCGATACCATAGTACTAGTTGACGACGTAATCTCGAGAAACAAATATCTTGGCATAAAGACAATGATCAGCGAAATAGAGAAGACGAAAGCTGATTTAGTGGGCTGTTTTTTCATTGCGAAAACAAATGATGTTGTATGGGACTTAGACACTGAGTATGCATACGTAATTGATGCAAAAAAAGATATCTTCAACCTGTAAATTGTCAGGAAATGCCGCAATTGCAAGACGCTCATCCATACAATATATTGAAAAATAAACGATACCAGACCCCAAAAGAAATGTTGTACTCCCGCCGGGTCCGCGCTGTCAAACGGGTGGCGCTTCTAAAAGTCAAAAACCAAGCTATTTAAATGTTCTGAAATCATGTAATTAACAGACAGTGGTGATTTTATGGCGATTATACTGGATGGAAATATTGGAAACGAAATAGCCCAAATAGCAAATAAACTATCAGAAAAATACGCGGTTCCTCTGGAACAGCTGGGCATGCTCATACAGTTTGAGTACGGCCAGCATCTTAAAGTCAATAATCTTATGGCCGAAAACGAAACAAAAATCAATACTCTTAAAAGGATTGCTACTGAATTTCTTGAATACACTTTGATTACCGGCCCTGGAAAATGTTTATCAGTGATATTGTCTATTGACCCTCAAAAATACGGGCCAAGATATGAATTCGGATGCGATTACACCATTTTTTCAAAAGATCCGATACTTATAGGAAAAAAAAGAAATATCCTGGAAAGGCTATTGAACAGGAAAGAAAAATAGATGATTCGCTGATGATTTGTACTGAAAAGGAAGATCTGCGTTATTTCTATATTGGAAGCCAGACAGACGGAATAGGCAATGAAGAAAGCGGCATCTCTGATATATCCGATCTTAATAGCTTATGCGGATGCAAAGACAAAGGATGCAGCCTGACGAATTATTTCAGCATAAATGATATATGTGAGATTGATGAGGATTCTTTTTACAGACAAATTGAAGGCGCTTTACTTGAAAGATTGCCGCAATATCCCGAAATTTCGGCAGCCATCAGAAAAGACATCATACCGTTGACGAAAAATGCCATGGATGATATAGTTCATCAACTAATTCAAAATATGGCAATGCCGCAAAAAGTTAATGATGATTCGTTAGGGTATTTTGGATAACGCCATCATCCGCGCGTCTTATCCAGAACCAAAACAATAATCCCTCAAATAATCAATGCAATATCCCCCCCCCAATTAAACCAAAAACATCCGCTTATACGTTCTGCCAGTCTGATTGTTATGAAAGTAAATGACGCGCATTACCATTTTGGATTTAACGGCTTTTTGGGAAGCATTGGACGCGGGAGATTAATTGTTAAAAACAGCTACAACAGCCTTAAGAAAGACTGGGACAAGTACGATATCCAGAATGCTGTTCTTTTTTCCATGCCTGAGCCATCGGGCTATTCAAGGTATTTTTCAGAGCTTGTTCTTGCACTTTCGGGGTACTACCTGTATAAAAAACTCCTTTTTTCCACGCCAATAGATGACTCATTACTGGCGAACAATGATTACTCTGGAATAAATGATACTATCAGCAAACTAAATGACGCTAGAATAGAATTTGTGCCTTTTGTCAATTCAAAATTTGAAATTTCAGACATCGAGCGATTCGATAATATCAAAGGAGTAAAATTCTACGAACCTCACGGCGCAATTCCCGACAGCCTGCTTGATTATCTTAACGAAAACGAGCTCAACATGGTATTGCACCTTTCCGAAGAGAACGATAAAAATCCCGACAAATTCCTTGAAATTGTAGAAAATAACGACGAAATAACGTTTCAGGCAGCTCACTGCGCGAATGGCATTCCTAAAATAATTGACGCTCTTGATGAATATTCCAACCTGTTTGTTGACACAAGCGCATGCACGCACCCATATTACAAATATTATAAAAATATCCCTCTTGAAGACATCACCAAAGAACATACTGATAAGGTGCTCTTTGGTTCGGACGAGCCGTGGACAAGATATGCCGAACAGATACAACAGATAGAGTGCCTTGATTTAAGCAGAACGGATGTGAATAAAATACTCAATCAAAACTATTTCCGGGTTTGGGGATAATAACATTCTTTTGACAATGCGGCGCCAATTACTTCTCAACTGACTCATCGCCGTCCCTGAATTTTGCAGAAACATGGCGCGATTCATAGTATGGCTTTCCGACTGCCTGCGGCAGCAAAGCAAATATGTGTTTTGGCCAGGATACTTGTCGCCTTTCTTCCATTCGACAGAATTGCCGTCTTTGTGCCTAGAATTTCCTTTGCATCAAAAGCATTTATATACGGAGAATCAAAATAGTATCTATGCTGCCATTCCAACTGGATCCCACCGAAGCATATGTTATGCTTAAGCCTCTGGCGCTTTTTGTCGGCGGCATGGTTTTTTATTCCGTATTCATCTTCAATTTCTACAAATTTTTGGCAAAAAAAGACCTTCTCGCTTTGAACCTCCACCAATATAATGCAGTAGAGCACGCGTTCATAAAAAAGGCATACCATGTTTTCCTTTACATACTGGAATACATCATAGTGATACCGATATGCACGTTCTTCTGGTTCATCGTACTTGCCGCAATGCTGACATTCCTTGCAAAAGAGCAGACAGTCCAAAGCGTTCTTCTGGCATCAATAAGTGTTGTCAGCGCAGTCAGAGTCACTGCATACTATAATGAAGACCTGTCCAAGGATCTTGCAAAGATGCTGCCTTTTGCACTGCTTGGCATATTCATCATTGATACATCATATTTCTCTTTTACAACGTCAATTGAAACTCTAAAAAGTTTTCCATCCTATTGGAAGCTATTATTATATTACTTCGGATTTGCAGTACTGCTGGAATTTGTTATGCGGATACTGCATATGCTTTTTGGCTCAAGCACTGAAGAAGAAATTCCTAAAGAAGGCGATGCAACCATTAATTAGCCGCGGCATATCTTTAATAACCGCAAAGCCAGGTTATTAGTAAACCTACTTCACCACATTAACTAAACGAGTTTAATTCAAGAACAAAGCTATTTCTTTTTTTCCTTTCGATATTCGATATAAGAATAGCAAAGCAAATAAAATGAAACAAGAATAATCGGCGCAATAATGAACCATATTGCATACTTACTGAAGAATATCCCTATGAACGCGACAATTCCGGAAAATTTAAACAGCTTTCCGCCGAGCTTGTGAGTCTTGTTCCAGACGCGCTCGCTTGACAAAGTCCATGGCGTCCGGATTCCGACGAACCAGTTCTGCTTCGCGTTCTCTATAAGAATTCCCAGATAATAGAAAAGCGCCCCCAGTGCAGGCACCATTAAACGCAGCATATCGAATCGATAGCCAAGATTCCACGCAATTGTCAGAAGATATAGGTAAAACATAAAGCCCATCAAAAGCGCGATAAATGCGTCGTAGTATTGCCTGAATTTCGCTATATTCTGCCTGCGCGGATCTATTTTTGGTATGATGGTGAAAAACAGTAACAGCCCGGCAGAAAGAAACGGCACAAAGAACAGCCCCCAGAATTTTGGCATGTAGCCGTTGACTTCGCCCTTTGCGTTCCAGTGGGACGCCATGCGGTCCGGCATTGAGGGATAGAAATACGCGCCGACAATAAATGAAAGCAGAATCACTGCAACAGCAAACATTTCGCTTTTTCGCATAGCAATAATTGTATTTTGCCATTAATAAATAATTTTAATCAAAAAATCTCGTTAAGCCATGATACTTGGAAGAAGCAAAAAGCGCGGCAATAAAGTGTGTTGTCCTAGGGTATTCAGAGCATAGGGAATGGCCCATGAAACTATTGCCCGCTAATAAAATCAAGAATTGAAGGCGCAATATAAGGAACTCTTCTTAATGTAACCGTTTTTCTATCAGCATCAAGAATCCCGAAATTTGCGAAGCTAGTCCCGCGGTATTCGAGGCTTTTTTGGTTGGGTCCTGTGCTTATCCAGTATTGTTTTCCCGGTTCAAGGTGTATTTCCAGCAAGCCGCCGAATTCATCTCCCAAATGCTCATTAGTTGGGTGCGCCTCCATAAATTTTTCACAGTACCCCGTGTAATAAGAATGCGCGAAAAATGCAATAAGCGGCTCGGTTTTAGGCCCTTTTTCCCATGCACGGATTTCTTTTTTAAATACTTCAGCCATGCTCACTCCATGCAGTATATCAGAACTATAATGGGCAAAAAGAAGATTGCCTTGCTTGTAATGCATTCGGTAATTTTTACCGCCTGAAAGGTGCTTTAAATATTCGCGTTCCCGCAAAAAAACCGAAATATTGTCATAAGGCATTGTTATGCCCATCCACACCCTTTCATTAGATGCGTCTGCCCAATCCGTTAAAAGATTGTATGTCTCCTGTGCTCCGCTCGCAAATGAACTTGGTTTTATACAGCCGTTGTCATCAAATCTTCCCAAAGTAACAAGCTAATATATTCGCTCAGCATCAGCGATTTCGAGTATTTTTTTGACAGCATGAGAGTTTCCCTTGATATTGCCGAATATAAGCGTTTTCCTATTCTTTAATCGCATGTTGAAAGTTAGAAAGATGTATTTTTATTCTTTCTTTCCCCACTAAATTGCGTGCCGGAGTCGCATAGCCAGGTAGTGCGACGGTCTCGAACAAGGTTCCACAGAACCTTGAGTACTGGACCGACCTCAACTTCATTGAGGGCGGGAAATCTCACACTTTTGAAACGCTTTGCGTTTCACGATTTTTCTTAATGAAAAATCTAAAAGTGCTCGACTTGTGCTTAAGCCAACAGAACTTGACGAGCTAACCGTTGTCTTCACGGACTCGCAGGTTCGAATCCTGCTTCCGGCGCCATTTTTGTAAAGCGCATGTTCTGCAAAGGATTAATTGTTTCAGAAACAGTTTGCGCATTTTTGTCCCGGAAAACGAAAATACTGACAAACACCGCATTTATAAAAGCCGCAGCTCAAGTAAACGGGCTTAAACAAAGTGATTAAAATGGTAAAAGTTAAAGGACATGAAATAAATGCAATAATCACCAATGCCGCATTTAACCGAAAGGCATTGCAATTTAAGAATAATATAATTACTCTTTTAAAACACATCGGTGTCAACGAATATGATGTCGAGATACCTCTTGAAAGCGTAGCGATTAAGAAGGCCAAAGCTTCTGCAACTTGGTATTTCTTGGGCCACCACATGCATTACAGCTACAATCTGCAGAAGAAATTCGTGGACAATCTCTACATAGTATACAAAGTAATAGAAATTGAAACAAAGCAGGTTCTTTTGAAAGAAAAGACAATAGAGGACTTCATTCAAGAGTTCAAAGAAGATTCGGATATTGTTGATAAACGCAAAGAAGCAAGAGAATTTTTAGGCTTTGAACACGATGTTGATGATATGGACGCCATCAACAAAAAATACAAAGACCTGGCACGCGCATTACATCCCGATACGCCTACCGGAAACACTGAAAAATTCAAGGAGCTGAATAACGCGCACAAAATCCTGAAAAGGGAATTGAACTAAGATAGTTCAACCTAGTACATTAAATGTTTCGGAACGCACTAAACTCACTACGGATTCAGAAATTTGAATTTGAAAGAGAGATACAACCTACGCGCCATGTAAACGTATGGTAGCAGGTTATTTAATATTTTTTATTCCGTCTGTTTATGGTGACGTTAATTATTTGGCGAATAAATAAATATGGCTTTTTTCGGATCTTCAGTAATTTCCTTTTTAATCATATCGTAATCATATGCTAGTGTATCCACCCATTTTCCTGAAAGAGCTTCTTTTGCAACACGGGCCACAAGTTCTAAATATATTTCTTTTGGACCTTTCTCAAGCGAAACTTTAGCTTTTCTACCTCCTTTAGGCAAGAACTTAGCTACATTGAATGGAACCGCATTAAAAGGATTTATTCCCTTTTCAAACTCAATAAGAAATGCCATTTGACTGCTATTCGGAAGATGGTATACTGAATGTATAGAGAGGCTAACTTCCGAAGGATACCTGATCGGATCGCTAACCGTAACAATCTTTTCTTGCGGAGCACTATCTTGAACACTTAGATTCGGCGAATTTGCTGGGGGCTTATACACCACGATTTCTGTGCTGGATTTTGTGCCTGACTTACGCACCTGATTAATATTTTTGACAAGTTGATTCAAATAACTTTGTGCCTTGCTTCCAGGAATTGCATTGCTGCCACGATAATTTGTAATACGTAGTTCATCAGTCATATAATCACCAATATGTAACCACCACTAAATAACATCAAATCTTTATAAAGCTTTTGGCGATGTGCTCAAAAACAAATCTCAGACTTATTGTGGGCTATTTCTCCTTCAACAACTTTTTTATTCCATTCACATGCCCTGCGCCGACAACAACGACAATTGTCCCGAATTGCTCCTGCAGTTTTTTTATGTTGCGCGCCATATGCCGGTTCCGCTCCTCAATCAAAACCTCGTAAATCATCGGGAATTCACGCTTAAGCTCAACTAGCGCGCGCTCTATCAATTTCTCGTCAGGCACTTTGTTCAGGTCAAATTCCGCAATCATTGTGACGCCTTTTATAGGGATGCCAATGAACGCAGGAATTAAATAAAGCAGAAGCTTTAATTTGCCAAAAAACCCGAGCTTTTTCATCAGGCGCGTCACAGTATAATTTATGTCCTGGTCAATGAAAGCGACTCGCACGCCGTTCATTGTTGCGTATTCAACAGCAGAAAGCATCTCCTGGCCGGGAAAAATATTGGTCTGCTTGCTCAGGTTTTCCTGCATCTTCTGCATTAGAACAAGAATTGCCTTCTGCAAAAATGGCAGCTTCACATTGCCCTTTTGCCTGTAAAGCATCGCATAATACCTGTTTGAATCAAGCTCGACAGCTATGCAATCCGGCTTTTTCTCATTTATCGCTTCTTTGACCTTTTCAATGCTTTCGCTTGCTATGTGTGATGTTCCGACAATATATATCCGCTTAATCTGCTTGCGATTCGCTCCAGACGTTTCATCCCAAGTCGAAGAAGTCTGGCCAAAAACATGCATGTGAATAATTTGAAAGAAGACATTATAAAGATGAAAGAAACGCATCAATTTTTGATATGTGAATCACATTCATACTATCAATTACAAGGTTCGGCTCAAGTTTTTTCAAATCAGCTTTTGTTGCTGTTCCTGTGGCAACTGCAATGCATTTCATTTCCGCGGCAATTGCCGCCATGACGCCCCATAAAGAGTCCTCAAAAACAAGACATTTTTTTGGCGCGATTTTCAGCGCCTTTGCGGCTTTGAGAAATATTTCCGGATTCGGCTTGCTATTTTTTACATCATCTGAAGAAACAATTACCGAAAAATATTTCGCAATCCCTGTTTTATCAAGAGCTTCATCAATTCCCCTGCGGTTTGCAGAAGATGCGACAGCCAAAGGGATTTTTTTGGAATGAAGCATGCGAATAAGCTCTGCAACTCCCGGAAGCAGCTTTATGTATATTCCGTTAGTTTCCTTGTAAAACTCGCGTTTTAGGCGCGCGATTTCCTCAACCTCTGCATCAATGCTCGGCTTTTTCAGAAGCGCGCGTATTATTTCCTCGCCAGTCTCGCCGTAATATTTATATATTTCTTTCGGCTTTTGCTTCGGATATCCTTTTACAGCAAACGCGCGGTTTAGCGTCAGAACGTGGCCGTCAAGCGCATCTATCAGCGTTCCGTCAAGGTCGAAGATTACTGCACGAATCATGGATATTATTAGCCAGAAAATATTATAACCTGAAAAAACGCATCAAACGATATCACCACGAGCGCCATTTAGAATTCGGATATTTTACTTTTGCTTCTTTAGGCTCAAACGCAAATCACACTATTGTAAGAAACAATATTATAGACGGATTGGGTGCCGGCACAGGATTTCAGGGAGAAGGAAGCTTGAACGTCACGTTTGTAAATAATACGATTAATAACAGTTATTACGGCATTATGCTTATGCAATCTGCAGGACGTAATAATATAAATTGGACGATCTCGGATAACGCTATTATCGCCACTAATTATGGCATGTTGCTCTCAGAATCTAACTCAAATAATGTCTCGAGAAATAACATCACTATTTCAGACGCTTACGGTGTTGGCATTATGTTATTTTCTAATGTTTTGTCTGCTAATTCAAATACGATTTCAGGCAATATTGTCACCACACTTGGCGCTTTTACACGCGGTATTTATATATACATATACATACATATATATATAATACGATATATATAATACGGCTACGCAGAATATTATTTACAATAATAAATTTATTTACACCAACATAGCAGTTGATTCAAGCGTCATGACAAACTACTGGAATACTACAAAGCAATCAGGAATAAACATAATCGACGGGGCTGTAATTGGGGGAAATTATTATGAGCGCGAAGGTTCTGGCTATGGCGAAACATGTACAAACGCAGAGTCTGACGAATTCTGTGATTCTCCATATACATTAGGGGCAGACAATGTGGATTACCTGCCGTTAAGCAATGCGCCGGTTACCAATCCAATCATAACAGTTCAATCGCCTTTGAGTCAAGTATATGCCTCAAATTCGACATGGTTCAACATTACAGTGGATAAATTCAATATATAACACAACTGGCGGCACAATATCTAATTCATACAACCTAACAACGAATGAAAACGGGGTTCTGCCATCATTTACAATATCATTGAATGAAAATTCAGAGATGGCCATTATTACGGACATAGATCCGCCAAATATAATCCTGATTTCACCTGGAAACACAACATCCCTCTCAGCAGGAACAACGTTCATATGGATTAACATAACAACAGACGAAAACGCCGTGTGCAGATACAACCTAATAAATTCATCTTTTGCGTATTCAGACGGAACGAACTTCACAAACACCGGAAGCACAAGCCATTCGTTTCTTTATTCCGGCTTGTCTGACGGGACAACGTACAGCCTGTATTACAAATGCAATGACAGCTACGGAAATATAAACGCTGATTCTGTTTATCATGTATTCAGCGTCAGTTCGCCTGCGCAGCAAACTACAACCACAACTTCATCCTCCGGCGGTGGAGGAGGCGGAGGCTCAACAACGACAAAAACAATAACCGTTCTGCCAAAAAACGATATTGAAAAAGTTGTTGTGAACCTGAAATCCGCGCTTTCAGGAGCTTCGGTTACTGTTGCAAAAGTTGAAACAGTGCCTGTTTCTGCGCCGAAAGAACCGGTTTACCAGTACATCAACATCACAAAGAAGAATTTCAACAATTCTCAGATAAACAATGCGACGATTGATTTCAAAGTCAATAAGTCGTGGATTTTGCAGAACAACTTTACAATGATATGGCTTGCTCGCTATGAAAACGGCTGGAACAAGCTGAAGACGGATTTGCTCAATTCAACCGCGACTGTGAATTATTA